>NZ_JBHRUZ010000005.1:0-30249 GCF_042647185.1 Comamonas sp. JC664 | reverse complement strand
TCTTTGCTTCAGCTGCTCTTGCGCACACGAGGTACCACTCGCACAGCAGGGCGCACCTGCTTGGGCGTGTAGCCTTGGCCTCCATGCGGGTGACAAGTCCTCGTGCTTGCGTGCATCCTCGGCACTGGCCTTGGCGTTGAGCTGATGACGGGCAGCAGCTCTTCGGTGTTGGAGAACATCTTCTTCTCGATCACAGGCGCAGCTTCTCGTAGCTGGTCAGCTGGGGGTTCTTGCCCTGGTTGTTGGCACGCGCACGCAGCACGAAGTTGACGATCTCGTTGCGGAAGTCTTTCGCATTGGCAATGCCGGCGGGCTTTTTACCTTCTCCAGCTCGGCATTGAGCGCATTGCGGTCGAACACCTCGCCGGTGTCGGTGTCGCGGTACTCGCTGTCCTGGATCCAGTAGTCGGCGTTAGGTCACGTAGCGGTCAAAGATGTTCTGGCCGTACTCGCTGTAGCTCTCCAGATACGCGGTCTGGATTTCCTTGCCGATGAACTCGGCGTAGTGCGGCGACAGGTATTCCTTGATGTAGCCGGTGTACTTGGTCTCCAGCTCGGCGGGGAACTGCTCGCGCTCGATCTGCTGCTCAGCACATACATCAGGTGCACTGGGTTGGCCGCCACCTCGGTGCTGTCGTAGTTGAACACCTTGGACAGGATCTTGAAGGCAAAGCGGGTGGAGATGCCCGACATGCCCTCGTCCACGCCGGCATAGTTCGGTACTCCTGGTAGCTTTTGGCGCGCGGGTCGGTGTCTTTCAAGCTCTCGCCGTCGTAGACCTGCATCTTGCTGAAGATGCTGGAGTTCTCGGGCTCTTGAGCCGTTGTGAGCACGGCAAACTGCGCCATCATCTTGAGCGTGCCGGCGCGCGAGACCGCGCTGGCGAGCGACGATTCCGGATCAGCTTTTCGTAGATGCGTACCTCCTCCGAGACCCGCAGCAGTTGGCACCTTGACGATGTAGACCCGGTCCAAAAATGCCTCGTTGTTGCGGTTGTTGCGGAAGGCCTTCCACTCGCTCTCGTTGCTGTGGGCCAGCACGATGCCATCAAAGGGGATGGCGCCAAAGCCTTCGGTGCCCTTGTAATTGCCCTCCTGCGTTGCGGTCAGCAACGGGTGCAGCACCTTGATGGGGCCTTGAACATTTCGACAAACTCAGCAGGCCCTGGTTGGCCAGCACAGGGCCGCCCGAGTAGCTGTAGGCGTCGGTATCGTCCTGGGCGTAGTTCTCCAGCTTGCGGATGTCGACCTTGCCCACCAGGCTGGAAATGTCTTGGTTGTTCTCATCGCCCGGCTCGGTCTTGGCCACGCCCACCTGGCGCGAGATGCTGGGGTAGCGCTTGACAACGCGGAACTGCGGATATCGCCCCCGTATTATCGAGGCGCTTGACAGCCAGGGCGAGAGCACATGGTTGAGGCAGCGACGCGGAATACCGAACTGCTCCTCGAGCACCGGCCGTCTTCGATGGGGTCGAACAGCGCCAGCGGTGACTCGTTCACCGGCGAGCCCTTGAGCGCGTAGAACGGCACCTTCTGCATCAGGTACTTCAGGCGCTCGGCGATGGAGCTCTTGCCGCCCCCGACGGGGCAAGCAGGTAGAGGATCTGCTTGCGCTCTTCCAGGCCCTGGGCGGCATGGCGGAAGAAGCTCACCACCTGCTCGATGGAGTCTTCCATGCCATAGAACTCGGCAAACGCCGGGGTAGCGGCGGATCATCTTGTTGGCAAACAGACGCGAGAGGTGCGGATCGTTGCGCGTGTCGATCATCTCGGGCTCGCCAATCGCGGCCAGCATGCGGTGTGCCGCTCCCTCGTAGACCATCGGGTCGCGCTGGCACAAAGCAAGAAACTCGTCGAGCGACATTTCCTCTTCGCGCAGGCGCACGTAGCGGCGGCAGAGTTGCTGATCACATCCATACGACCTCCGTGGCGGCACCCAAGGGGCAGACCGTGCCGCAAACTTGTTAGGACCCCTCTGCAAAACTCCTGCCATGGCGCAAATGCGGCCATACCATTTGGCGAGGGTTTTGCAGAGCCTCCCTAGGCAACCGTTATCGTGACTTGGTTTTAGCACCTTAGCGGCGCTTTGACCAGATCACATGTCCTACACACGGATGACCACAATGCAGGCAATATTTCTGTTTACCGCGCTAGCCGCCGCGCTGGCCTCGGAAACACGCCCCTCCCCCTCGAAGGGCGGTGCGCCAACGCGTGCCGCACACCGGCGCAGCACCTGACTTGGGTGGCGCAAGACGGCAACACGCCTTGACTTCATCGTCATAAAAACGACACAGCAGCGTCACGCCTCTGCCACGGTCGCCGCCGATACTCCGTGCGCACCACAGAGTATGTTGGCCTGGATCTCTCATGGGCCTCTGTGGTGCATCAAACACTACATAACACCCCACGGAGTTACCGATATGAGCGCAGTGCTGACCTCGCGTCGCCGTCTTTTGCAATTTCTGGGCAGCGCACCATTGCTGGCCTTGTCCGGCTCCCTGTCTGCAGCAGGCCTGCTGACCGCCTGCGGCGGCGGTGGTGATGACGATGGCCCGACGGCGGCCTTCAAGTCGGTGAGCTTCTCCAACATGGCAGCGCCCAACCTGACCAACCCCGCAGCGATGGCGACCACCTCGACCACCGCGGTGATGACCATCCTCTACGCCGACGACAGCAAGCGCGAAGTGGCGCTAGCCTACCAATCCTTCTTTGTCACCGGCGACATGGTGGCGGACGGCAAGGGCGGCAAGATCCTGGCGGGTGGCTACTACGACATCAACAACCAGCCCATCATGGACAAGTCCGTGCCGGCAGCGAGCGGCAGTTTTTCTCTGACTGCCCCGATGGCTCCTCGATCATCCAGGTCGCCGATGCCAAGGTCGACGGCGTCAAGGGCAAGCCCGTGTTTGCCGTGGTGCAGTTCGAGTACACCTCCAAAGGACCAGTCGGGCGCCGATGCCTATGGCACCTGCCCTCGCCCATCGCCGTGCTGACCCTGGACCAGGACCAGGACACGGCAAGCTGAGCCTGGTCAAGTACCACAACG
Organism: Comamonas sp. JC664; assembly: GCF_042647185.1. Taxonomy (NCBI): domain Bacteria; kingdom Pseudomonadati; phylum Pseudomonadota; class Betaproteobacteria; order Burkholderiales; family Comamonadaceae; genus Comamonas; species Comamonas sp. JC664. The sequence goes on along the minus strand of NZ_JBHRUZ010000005.1, from coordinate 27,205 downwards.
TCGACATGTCCAAGGCCATGGCCTGTGGATCACCTGCGGCGCCAGCCTCTCGCCGTGGAACACCCATTTGTCCAGCGAAGAGTACGAGCCCGATGCCTTCACCGCTGCCAGCTCGGCCCAGTTCAAGACCTTCAGCAAGCACGTGTACGGCAACGAGACCACGGCCAACCCTTACCACTACGGCCACCTGCCCGAGATCACCGTCAACAAGGACGGCACCGGCACGGTCAAGAAGCACTACTGCCTGGGTCGCATCTCGCACGAGCTGATCCATGTGATGCCCGACAACCGCACCGCGCTGATGGGCGATGACTACACAACGGCGGCCTGTTCATGTTCGTGGCGACAAGGAAAAGACCTGTCCGCTGGCAACCTGTACGTCGCGCATTACACCGAAGTGCTGACCGACACCTCGACCGCCAAGATGGAGTGATCCACCTGGGCCACGCCACCAGCGCCGAGATCGAAGCGCTGGCGAACAGCCTCAAGCCGGCCGACATCATGGAGTCGCTGACCACCGACCCGCAGGATGCCAGCTACACCGCGGTGTTCTGGACGCAAGGCGCCTGGCTCAAGCTCAAGCCCGGCATGGAAAAGGCAGCCGCTTTCCTCGAAACCCACCGCTATGCCAACCTGGTGGGCGGCTCGATGGCGTTCACCAAGATGGAAGGCACCACCGTCAACATCAAGGACAAGGTGGCCTACTCGGCACTGGCCAACATCCAGACCTCGATGATCAACGGTGACAAGGCCTGGAATGCCAAGCACAACGTGACCTTCCCCAAGACCGTGAAGGCCGGCGGCGTGCTGGCCCACAACCTGGGGCGGCGGCATCAAGGACCGCCAGGGCGCCCCCATCAACAGCGAATGGGTGCACAGCAATCGCATATGCTGATGATGGCGAGGACATTGCCGCCGACGCACTGGGCAACACCTCCAACCCCGACAAGATCGCCAGCCCGGACAACCTCAAGTTCTCCGAAAAGATGGCACCCTGTTCATCGGCGAAGACAGCGGCAACCATGTGAACAACTTCCTGTGGGCCTACAACGCCGACACCAAGCAGCTCTCGCGTCCTGTCGACCCCTGCCGGCGCGGAATCGACCGGCCTGCACGCGGTGGACGAGGCAACGGCTGGACCTACATCATGAGCAATTCCAGCACCCTGGTGACTGGAGCGCGCTGCACGCCAAGATCAAGGACCAGCTCGATCCGCTGATCAATGCGAACTACAAGAACAAGTTTGGCGCCTCGGTGGGTTACCTGACCGGTACGCCGCAAGCTGTGAAGCTGTAAAACGGTTCAGAGAGCGTGTGGCCACTCACGCGCTCGCTTCAAAAAGAAAATGCCATCCCGACGGATGGCATTTTTTCGTGGCGCAGTGCGTTTACAAGACCGACTGCAGCCAGCGCACGATCTCAGCGGGCGGCAGCGCGCGGAGATGCGGGCCGCCTCCTGGCCGCCCTTGAACACCACCATGGTCGGAATGCTGCGGATATTGAAGGGCTGGGCCACATGCGGATAAGCCTCGGTATCGAGCTTGGCAAAGCGCAGCCGGGGTTCGAGCTGCTTGGCAGCCAGCGCATACCCCGGCGCCATCTGCAGACAGGGGCCGCACCAGGGGCCCAGAAGTCCACGACCACGGGATGTGGTTGCGCCCCAGCTGCTTGGCAAAGCTGTCGGCATCCAGCGCGACAGGCTCGCCCGTGAACAAGGGCTGGTGGCAGCTGCCGCAATCGGGCTGCTGGGCCAGCTGCGCGCGCTGCACGCGGTTGGTGGTATGGCAATGGGGGCACACATGTGCAGGCTGTCTTCGGTCATGGGGCACTCTCCTGCTGCCCATCATAGGCAGCGATGCAAACGCCAGTTGCAGGCCGGTGCCGCATATTTCAAGTCAGCGTGATCAGCACCGGCTGGTGGTCGGACAGCTGCGTGGTGCTGTCGCTGTGCCAGGCCCGCACATGGCTGCGCAGGCTGTCGCTGACCAGCGCAAAATCGCAGGGCCACCGGCGTGTGGGGCCCCAGCTGCGGTCAAACACACAGAAGGTGGCCGGCTGCGGCGCGCTGCCATGCAGCAGCGGCCAGCTGTCATGCCACAGCGCGCGTGCCATCGTCCTGCAAGGCCACGAGCGCGGCATAGGCGCCTCACCGGCGTGCAGGTTGAAATCGCCACACAACACCGCGTGCGGCGTGTGCACCGGCGTGGTGTAGGGCGTGGCAGCCGATGCCGCAGCGGGCAGCGCCTGCAGCTGCGCCAGCGCCTGGGCATGGATCGCCCGCAAGGCCTGCACCTGCGCCAGGCGCTGGCTGGCGCTGTGGTATTCCAGATGCGTGCACATCACGCGCACCAGGCCCAGCGCCGGGTCACGCACCGTCACCACCAGGCAGCCCCGGGGCATGCTCACCAACCCACCTCGGCCAGCCAGGGCAGCCGGTGCTGCGCCACCTCGGCCACCGGCAGGCGGCTGGCCACCAGATTGCCAAAGCTGCGGCGCTGGCCGCTGGCATCAAAGCCATCGGTGGTGGCGGCAAAAAAACAGCTGCCAGCCCGGCAGCAACGCCTGCAGCTGCGCACCTGGTCACCCGGCGCGCCCGCCAACGCGCCGTGGCCCACCGCGACCTCCTGCAGGCACAGCACATCGATGCCGCCCGCGCCCGCGCCCTCGCCCATCGCCAACGCATGGCGCACGATGCGCGCCGGATCGGCCAGGCCATCGAGGCCGCAGCACCATTGCACATTCCAGCTCAGTATTTGCATGTGGGAAACTCTGTGGATAGCCGCGCCCGCTGGCGCAGTTGCCGGTGATTGTGCAGCAGCGGCGATGCGTTTGCCATGCCTGCAGCCAAAGCCAGCCCCTGCGCGCTTATAGTCGGGCGATGCGCAACCCCCAGCCAGATTCCTTTCAATCCGCCCTGCCACCGTGGGCGACGTCGACGCCATGTTCCAGGTGCGCCTGGCGGTCACGGAAAACAGCATGACCAGCGCAGAACTGGCCGCCGCCGGCATCACGCCCGCCTCCATTGCCGAGGCTATTCGCGCGCCCCCTTGCGCCTGGGTCGCCACCATCGATGGCGAGGTCGCCGCTTTGCGATGGTGGACCTGCGCAGTGCCTGCCTGTTTGCACTGTTTGTGCGCAGCGGCTGCGAAGGCGGGGTCTGGGCACCGCGCTGTGCCGGGCCGGCGAGCAGGCCTTGTTGGCGCAGCATGAAGCAGCCTGGCTGGAGACAGCCAAATCCAGCCGCGCCGCGCGCCTCTACCGCCACCTGGGGTGGGGCGATGAGCGCGATGTGGGCGATGGCGATATCCGCCTGACCAAGCGGCGCGCCTGACGCTACGCAGCGCTGCACGCTGTCCGGCCTTCTGTTCTTACTTCTGCTACATTGCGCAGATGGCCCTGTGCACCACCCCCCGAATTATTCGCATCGTCATACCGACGGTGGGATAGCGCGCGGCCAGGTCACCATGCAACCCACCCTGGAGGTGGGTTTTCCGTCTCTGGGTTTCCTCGAAGGAGACGGAATGAACATAGCCAGCGCCTGATACATTTGCCGATAGAGACCCAGATGCCGGACCCTGCACCTGCTCTGCGGAAAGATCGCCTCCGGCAAGTCCACCCTGGCCGGCAGCTCGCGGCGCAGCCCCGCACGGTACTGGTCAGCGAAGACGCCTGGCTCGCCCAGCTCTACCCCGACGCGCTGGTCTCGGTCCAGGACTATGTGCTGCTCCGCCAGGCTGCGCGGCGCAATGCAGCCCCATATCGTGGCGCTGCTCCAGCCGGCACCTCGTGGTGCTGGATTTTCCATCGAACACCCCCGCCACCGCGCCTGGGCGCGCCGCATTTTTGAGGCAGCCGGTGCCCCGCATGCGCTGCACTGGCTCCAGGTGCCCGAGGAGGAATGCAAGCGCCGCCTGCGGGTGCGCAATGCGTCTGGCGAGCATCCATTTGAAACCAGCGATGCGCAGTTTGAGCTGATCAGCCAGCACTTTGCAGCGCCTTCAGCGTCAGAAGGCTTTCAGCTGGTGCTGCACCGCTGATAGGCGCTGCCGGTGGCCAGAGCTTAAGAACGCTGCGGCAGATAGCTCGGCCGATCCGCCGTCATCCGCGCTTGACTTGCTGCGTCAGGTCATCGGCAGCACCTCGTCCAGCCCCGCTTCGAGCGCATCGAGCGTGCGGCTGACAATGTCGGCCGGGCTGGACTTGGGGCATCCAGCCCCCGTGTCAGGTCGGTATCGACATAGGCCATGTGCAGGCCAGCACCTGCGTCTTCTGGGCGGCCAGTTCGTAGCGCAGCGAATTGGTCAGCGACCAGGCGGCCGATTTGCTCGCCGAATAGGCGGCCAGTTCGCTGCCATTCACCCAGGAGGCAATCGACAAGACATTGAGCAAGCCACCACCGCCATTGGCCGCCAGCACCGGCGCAAAGGCCTTGCTCATGCGCAGCACGGCGAAGAAATTGGTCTCGAAGATGCGGCGAGCCACGCTTCGCTGTCTTCGGCGAGAAAGCCTCCCGGCTGGGCGATGCCGGCGTTGTTGATCACCAGGGGTCACATCGGGCGCCTGCGCCACGGCCGCCGCCACATCCTCGGGTTATTGACATCCAGCCGCAGCGGATGCACCCCGCTTGGGGCTGATATTGGCGGATCGCGTGAACCGGCGTAGACCTTGGGGCACCGCGGGCGAGCAACTCGCGCACAAGCCTGGCCGATGCCACGGTTGGCACCTGAGACAAGAACGACAGCGTTAGCAATTTCATGGGAATCTCCACGTTTACCGAGGTTGAAAGAGCGCTCACGGGCGCTTAATAACGACTTTGCCTTTGACATGACCGGCCTCGACATAGGCCAGCGCTTCAGGGGTGCATTCGAAGGGAAAAACGCGATCCACCACCGGACGGACCGCGCCCGACTCGATCAGCGCGGCGATCTCGCGCAACTGCTCGCCACTGGCTTGCATGAAGAGGAACGAATAGCCCACACCCCGCTCCTTGGCTTTTGCGCGGATGCCTGCGCTCAGCCACCGCATCACCCACGTCAAAAGACGGGGTGCAGCGATCGCCTTGCCAAAGTCGGGATCGGGGGGGCCTGAGAGGGAGATGAGCTGTCCACCGCTGCGCAGCACGCGCAGCGATGCACCGAGCGCCTGCGGGGCTGGCTGTGCAGCACCACGTCGTAGCCGTGCAGGACGTCTTCGAACTTCTGGGCTCTGTAGTCGATGACGGTATCCGCACCCAGGCCTTTGACGAACGCTGCATTGGCGGCACTGGCGGTGGTTGCCACTGTGGCGCCAGGTGCTTGGCCAGCTGGATGGCGAAGCTGCCCACCCCGCCTGCGCCTGCCTGGATGAACACCTTCTGCCCAGGACGCAACGCCGCTTTGTCAACCAAGGCCTGCCATGCCGTCAAACCCACCAAGGGGATGGAAGCCGCTTCCTCCATCGTGATGCCTTGGGGCTTATGGGCCAACGATGCCTCTTTGACGGCAACCCACTGCGCAAAACCGCCGATGTGCAAATCATCGAGCCGCGCATAGACCGCATCGCGCGCTTGAACTTCTGCACCCGGGATCGAACCTCGACCACCTCCCCAGCGATGTCGTGGCCCAGGATGAGTGGCAGGGATAAGGCAGGATGCGCTTGAACTCACCGCTTCGGATCTTGGCATCCAGCGGGTTGACGCCAGCGGCATGCACCTCCACAGCACCTCATCCTCGCGCGGCTGCGGCTTGTCGACATGCGCCAACCGCAACCGGCTCTTTTTGCCATAGCGATCCAGCACAAACGCTTGCATGGTCTTATCTCGCATGATGTTCATCATATTAAAAATCAAAAAAAAGCAGCGCGCTGCTAGGCGCTGCTGCCGGGTGCGAGGTCTGCCGCCCGATCGGCGGGCAGCAGATGCTGAAGCGCCGCTTCGCGCAAGCTGTCCGACAGCGCCGCGTCGTCCACCGCGCGGCCAGCAGCAGGCTGCCCACCATCGTGGACAAGGCCACCATAGCGCGCTCATGCGCTTGCGCCTGCCCCCAATCGGGCGATTGGCGGGCGATGAGATCCACCATGCCCTTGATGTGCTGGGCGGTCACGCGGCGCACTTCCGGCGCCTGGCGTGCGGTCTCGGACCCCAAGGCCACCAGCGGGCAGCCTTGCTCGGCATGCTGCACATGGGCTTTCGAGAGGTAAGCGCGCAGCACGGCATCCCAGGCCTGGTCAGGGGTTGCCTGGGTCGCAACCTCGGCCACCGCGGCAGCAGACTCTGCACACGCCAGCTGCGCAGCTTCTGCCAGCATTGCCTCGCGCGAGGCGAAATGCGCGTAGAAGGCCCCATGCGTCAGGCCCGCATCTTTCATGATGTCGGCCACCCCCGTGCCGCCATAGCCGCTGCGGCGGATGGCGCGGGCAGCAACGGACACAATGCGCTCATGCGTCGCTTGCTTGGCGGCAGCCGGGTGTTGGAAGTTTCATTTCGCATGATGCTCATCATACATAATTTTCAGACCCTGCGCATCGCAGGGTAAATGCCTCGCACCATTGGCGCAGCGCGGGCACACGGTCACCGTGGTTGGCCTTGCGCGCCCAGCCACTGGAAGACCTGCGCAACCATGTCCGAACGGGCGGGCCCAGACACGCCCGACAGCCACCAGGTGGTGCCGGCAAGCGCGGGTAGCCTGGCACCAGCTGCAGCCGCCGCTTGCCACGCTCCCTTCCACCAACAGGCTGGGCAAGCAAGCGATGCCCTGCGCGGCTAGCACGGCATCGAGCACCAGCCGCGCATCGTCATACATGGCGCGCTTGCGGAACTGCGCCAGCGGCCCCAGGAAAAGCGGCGCCGTGGCTTCGGAAGTAAGGCTTTCTTCCAGGCACACCAATCGGCATGCAGGTGTTGCTGCTCCTGCGGGATGCGGCCCAGCTTCTGGGCGATACCCGCATCGGCCACCAGCAGCCATTCGTCCTGCAGCAGAGGCCGCTCATCCAAGCCCGGCTGCAACAGCGGGCTGCGGCTGATGGCAATGTCCACATCGATCTCATCGACAAAGCGGGCGCTCTCGTCGGCCGACAGCACCAGGCTCAGCCCGGGCAGCAGCGCATGCAACGCGGGCAGCCGGGCTGCAGCCAGCCGCGCAACAGCGGCGCGGGGCAGACCAAGGACACCAGGCCCGGATCGAGGTAGGTGCCAATGCGCTCCATGCCGCTGCGCAGCACGGTGAGCGAGCGCTGAACGCTGCGCAGCAGCACCTCGCCTGCGATGGTCAACTCCACACCGCGCCCCGCACGCCGAAACAGCGGCTGCATCAGCTGCGCTTCGAGCTGCTGCACCTGGTGGCTGATCGCAGACTGGGTCACATGCAGCTCATCGGCTGCGCGTGAAAAGCTGCCATGCCGGGCGGCGGCCTCAAACCCATCAACAGCTTCAACGAAGGGATACGCGGCTCTGACATATGAGAGATATTAATGATTAGCACAAATCTTATCATTTGATCTCATACCTACCGCCATCCACAATGCGACCTGGTCCGAAGGTTCGGCAACGCAACCGCTCCCGATAGGAGCAATTGGAAAAGTGATGAAGACAGGTCCAACTGTGATGCGCGATGGGCGAACGACCCCATGGGAGCCCACACCATGCAACGACGACAATTTCTCTCGGCCGGCACCACGCTGGCCGCTGGCACAACGGCAGGCATGCCAGCGCAGTCGGCGCCCGCGGCAGACCGCCAAGGGCGCATGCCGATGAAGGCGAGCGCCATGCTGCGACCTGGATGGCCTTTGGTGCCAGTGACGCAATCTGGGGCCGGCGGCTGAAGGCGGGCGCCCAGGCCAACCTGGCGCTGATTGCCCAGACCATTGCCCAGATGGAGCCGGTGCAGATGCTGGTCAACGCCCAGGACTACGACCTGGCCGCGCGCCTGTGCGGCAGCAAGGTCAAGCTGCTGGTGCAAGACATCGATGACCTGTGGATGCGGGACACCGGCCCGGTATTTGTGAAGACGGCAGGCGGCGGTCTCGCCGGGGTGGATTTCAACTTCAATGGCTGGGGCCGCAAGCAATCCCACCGCCATGACGCCCTGGTCGCGGCCTTTGTGGCCGGTACGGCAGGGGTGCCCTTGCTGAAAAGCAGCCTGGTCCTGGAAGGCGGCGGCATTGAAGTGGATGGCCAGGGCACCGCCATCATCACCGAGAGCTGCGTGCTCAACGCCAACCGCAATCCCGGCGTCAGCAAGGCGCAGTGCGAGCAGGAATTACACCGGGTGCTGGGGATAGACAAGGTGATCTGGCTGCCCGGCATTGCCGGCCACGACATCACCGATGGCCACACCGACTTTTATGCCCGCTTCTGCGCGCCCGGGGTCGTGGTTGCCGGTGTTGACAACGACCGGTCCTCGCCAGAATATGCGGTCACCCAGCGCCACCTGGCCATCTTGCGCAAGGCGGCGGACGCGCGTGGCCGCCCCTTGCAGGTGCTGCGCATGCCGGGGCCTGACGAAGTCCGGCCGCAGTATGAGAGCAAGGATTTTGCGGCAGGCTATATCAACTTCTACGTCTGCAACGGCGCGGTGATCAGCGCGGAGTTTGGCGATACCCGCGCTGACCGCAACAGCCGCGCCCTCTTGCGCGAGCAGTTCCCGGGGCGCGAGATTGTGCAGCTCAATATCGACGCCATCGCGGCGGGCGGCGGCGGCATCCACTGCACCACGCAGCAGCAACCGGCCTGAGCGGAAACTGCGGCTCAGCAGGCCGCGGGGACAGGGTGACCCGTTACTGGGCAGCAGCGCACCGCCCAGGCTTTCTGTCACAGCGCCCGCATCGGCCAGTGAAGGGACAGCCGCAAAGAACTTCAGCGCCACATTCTCGCGGCGCTGTGGTGGCGTGCTGATGCCTTCCGCTATTTGATCCCTGCCGCATAAAGCTCTGCACAAACTGGCGCTGGAACAGGATAAAGCCGACGAGCAGCGGCGCCGAGGTCATCAAGGTGGCGGCAGTGATGGTGGACCAGTCCACGCCCTGCTCCACGCTGGAGAACACCTGCAGCCCGACGGTGAGCGGGCGCGATTCCACGCTGTTGGTGATGATCAGCGGCCAGAGAAAGTTGTTCCAGTGAAAGCTCACGGAGACCAGCGCAAAGGCGGTGTAGACGGGCCGGGCCAGCGGCACATAGACACGCCAGAGAATCTGCAAGGTGCTGGCCCCTTCGACACGCGCGGCGTCGTCCAGCTCCTTGGGGATGCCCATGAAGGTCTGGCGCAGCAAAAAGATCGCAAAGGCCGAGGCAAAGTACGGCAGGCCAATCGCAAACAAGGTATCGACCAGGCCCAGCCGGGCCATGGTCTGGTAGTTCTCCACCAGCAGGATGTCGGGCATGATCATCAGCTGCACCAGCACCAGCGCGAAGGCGATGTTCATGCCCCGGAACTGGTAGCGCGCAAAGGCAAAGGCCGCCAGGGTGGAAAGCACCAGCTGCGCCGCCAAAATCATGGCCACCAGCAGGCTGGTGTTCAAAAAGTAGCGCGCAAAAGGCGCCGCGTCCCAGGCCTTGCGGAAGTTCTGCAAGGTCCAGGGCGCAGCCAGGTCAAAGCGGATCGCGTAGTCGCTGGGGTGGAAGGCCGTCCAGAACGCATAGGCCAGCGGCAGAATCCACAGCAGCGCCAGCAGCCAGGCGGCAACGGTGTCCAGCCAGGTGTGGCGGTAGATGACGGCAGGGGCTTGGCTGCGGCTCATTGGTAGTGCACCTTCTTGTCCAGCACAAAGAACTGGAACAGCGCCACGCTGGAGAGCACCACCACCAGCACCACGGTGATGGCCGCTGCATAGGCCGTATCCCAGAACTTGAAGCCCACCTCATACAGATGGTAGAGCAGCAAGGTGGTGGCATTGTCCGGCCCGCCCCGGGTTAGGATAAACACATGGTCGACCAGGCGGAAGGCATTGATCACCGCATTGACCAGCACAAACACCGTGGTCGGCATCAGCAGCGGCCACTGCACCCGGCGGAAAAAGTACCAGCGCGATGCGCCCTCAATGGCGGCGGCCTCCTTCAGGCTGGGGTTGAGCGTTTGCAGCGCAGCCAGGTAGAAGATCATGAAAAAGCCCGCTTCCTTCCACACTGCCACCAAGGTGATGGCCCCCAGCGCGGTCGAGGGGCTGCCCAGCCAGTTGTGCGAGGGCAGGCCCAGCGCGCCGGTGACCTGCTCCAGCAGGCCGTACTGCGGCGTATAGAAGAACAACCAGATATTGGCCACCGCAATCATCGGCAGCACCGTGGGCGTGAAATACGCCATGCGCACAAAGGTGCGGCCTGCGATGCGCTCGTTCACCCAGACCGCCATCAAGAGCGCCAGGCCGATGGACGCGGGAATCGTGGCCGCCGCAAACCACAGATTGTTGCGCACCGCCTGCCAGAACACCGGGTCATCGGCCATCGCCTGGTAATTCTCGACACCCACCCACACCGCCGCACGCGCGCCCTTGGGGGTGGAATAAAAACTGTCGATGAAGGTGGCTACGGCCGGCCAATGGGTGAATGCCACCAGCAGCACCAGCGCAGGCAGCAGCAGCAACCAGGCGTGGATGCTGCGCTGGCCGCTGCCGGCAATGGACGAGGAAGAGGCGCTCATGCGTTGGGTTCTCTCAACCGGGCTGGGGCCTTGCCCCAGCCCTGGCCCGGCATGGTCTGCAAGCAGGCCACGCCGGGTACGGCTTTACTGGTAGCTGCGCAGGATGCGGTCCGCTTCCTTCTGCGCATCCTTCATCGCCTGCGCCGAGGTCTTGGTGCCGTTCAGCGCGGCCTGCACGGCATCGTTCAGCACCTTGGTCACGCGCTGGTTGTCATGCGTGGAGAACTCGGCCACCGAGACGGGCAGCTGGTCGCGGGCCACCAGCGCCTGCGGGAAATCCTGGCCGTACTGCTTCAGGATCGGCGTGTCATAGGCGGCAGGCGATACGGCCACATAGCCGCTGTCCATGCTCCACTGCGCAGCGCGCTCGGGCTGGGTCACCCACTTGGCAAATTCGAAGGCGGCCTGCTGCTGCTCCTTGGGTGCCTTCTTGAAGATGTAGAAATTGCCGCCACGGTGGGCGAGCCCCCCTTGCGCACATGGCCGGCAATCTGGCCGACCCCGAAATCAAACTTGGCGTTGGCCTTGATATTGGTCAGGTTGCCGGTGGTGGTGACGATGATCGCGGCCTTCTTTTCCATGAAGTCCTTGGGCGTCGTGCCCCACTCGACCACGCCCTTGGGGTGCAGGCCTTCCTTGGCCAGGTTGACCCAGAAGTCCAGCGCCTCAATCACCTTGGGGTTGTCGAAATTCACCTTGGTGCCTGCCTCGTTGGCCAGCAGCACATCGTTGGGGGTGGTCAGGGTCTGCAGCATCCAGTAGGCAAAGCCGGTCGACGGGATCTGAATGCCGTACTGGGTCACATTGCCGCTGGCGTCTTTCTTGGTGAGCTTCTTGGCCGCCTCGCTCAGCTCCTTCCAGGTGGCGGGCGCCTTGTTCGGGTCCAGGCCGGCTTCCTTGAAGGCGTCCTTGTTGTAGTACATCACCACGGTGGAGCGCTGGAAAGGCACGCCCCAGGTCTTGCCACCCGTCTGGCTGTTGGCCATGAAGGCGGGGTAGAAGCCCTTGAGCCAGGCCTTGTCGGCATCGGTCTTGGCAAAGTCGTCGATCGGCACGATCGCGTCTTCGTCGATCAGCGTGAACATGTCGGTCGACAGCAGCACCGAAGTGGCCGGCGCCTTGCCCGCCTTGTTGGCGGTGAGCGCCTTGACGATGGTCTCCTGGTAGGTGCCCGCATAGATCGGCGTGATCTTGTACTGCGGATGCGCCTTGTTGAAGTCATTCGCATAGCCGTCGATCACCTTGGTGATCGGGCCGCCCACAGCCACAGGGTAGTAGAACGGCACTTCCAGCGGATCGGCGGCATGCGCGAGGCCCGCACCCAGGCCCAGCATGGCGACGGCCGATACGGCCAGGGTCTTCAAAAAGATATTGCGTTGCACGAATCACTCCTCGGGTTATGCGCCTGCCTGCAGGCGCTGCACAAACAGTTCAGTCAAAGAAAAAGGGCTTGCTTCAGGCCATGCGCCGACCATCGGCATCGAAGAAATGCATGTCTTCCGCGCGCCAGGCCAGGCGCAGCGCCTGGCCCACGGCCACTGCCTGCTGGCCGGGTGCGCGCACGGTGATCTGCTCGCTGCCAATCGCGCAGCGCAGCACCATATCGGCGCCCAGGTATTCCGTGCCGATGACTTGCGCATCCACGCCCTCAGCCCCAGGCAATGCAGCGCCTCGGGTCGCAGACCCAGCAATGCCGCGCCAGCTGGCACCGGTAGCTGCACCTGGCTGCCGGCAATGGCGCCTTCGCTGAGCCGCAGCAAGTTCATCGCCGGTGTGCCAATAAAGCGCGCCGCAAAGGTGCTGGCCGGACGCGCATACATCTCGCGCGGGGTCGCACATTGCTCGACCCGGCCCTGGTGCAGCAGCACCACCTGGTCGGCCATGCTCATCGCTTCGGTCTGGTCATGGGTGACATAGACCACCGTGAGCCCCAGGCGCTGCTGCAGCTCGCGCAGCTCGGCTCGCATCTCCTGGCGCAGCTGCGCGTCCAGGTTCGACAGCGGCTCATCCATCAGGCAGACATGGGCCTGGGCTACCAGCGCCCGGCCCAGCGCCACGCGCTGCTGCTGGCCGCCCGAGAGCTGGCCTGGCTTGCGCTCCAGCAGCTGCGACAGGCCCAGCAGCTCGGCTGCATCCTTCAAACGTTTGTCGGCCTCGGCCTTGGGCACCTTGCGCACTGCCAGGCCAAAGCTGATGTTCTCGGCCACCGACAGATGCGGAAACAGCGCATAGTTCTGGAACACCATCGCAATGCCGCGCTGTGCTGGCGGCAGCTGCGTCACATCGCGCCCCCCAATCAGCACCTGGCCGGCGCTGGCGGTCTCCAGCCCTGCAATGATGCGCAGGGTCGTCGATTTGCCGCAGCCCGAGGGCCCAGCAGCACGCAAAAGCTGCCGGCGCGATCTGCAGATCGACCGCATGCAGCGCCGTGGTGCTGCCCCAGGATTTGGCAACCTGCCGTAACTCAATGCTTGACATCGCGCCAGTGTATGAAAGCACGGTGACAATTTGTTTACAAGCTTTCCCTTAGCTGACAAGGCGCTCCAGGGGCGGCGGGTCTATCCACCCCCGAGATTTGCTTACAACCATGACAGATGCTGCGGTGCAGCAGTGGTCGGCGCTCCCTGGGCTTACAGCCAGCGCGCAATCCCGGCCGCCAGCAGGCTCAGCACCACGGTCGTCGCAATCGGCAGCCACAGGGTTCTGCCAAACAGCCGAATCTCGAAATCCCCCGGCAGCCGCCCCAGCCCAGTTTGCGCAGCAGCGCGGCAAAGCCGTTGAGCAGCAGCAGCGCGAGGAAATGACAATCAGCCAGCGGATCATCGCAGCGCCTCCGGCAGGTGAATGGGTCGCGAAGCCATCATGCGGCGCAGTAGACCTGCTCGCCGGCAATCCAGGTGGCTTGCACGCGCAGGCTGCCAATATCGGCAACCGGCACGGTGAAGATATCGCGGTCCAGCACCGCAAAGCTGGCCTCAAAGCCGGGGGCGATCTGGCCCAGTTGGCCCTCAAACGGCGACAGGCTGGCCGCGCGTGCGGTGTAGAGCAGCAGGGCCTGGGGCACCGTCAGCGCCTGGCTGTCCACAATCGGGGCGCCGTTGTAGGCGCGGCGCTGCACGGCAGCCTGGATGGAGACAAAGACATTGTCCGGATCGGCCCAGGTGGTGGCCGGCGCGTCGGACGACAGCGCCACATGGTCGATCTCGTCATAAAAGGTCTTGAGCGCGTAGGACTGGTCAAACTCGGAATCGACCAGGTTCTCGGTATACGCCTCGTACTCGGCAAACATGAAGATGATCTGCGTGGCCACGCCCCACTGCATCGGCATCGCATTCATCTGCGCAATCTGCGCGGCTTGAGCAAGGTGGCGTGCTCCAGCCGCACCGATGGAATACCGCCAGGCAGCCAGGGCTGCTTGTCAGCAAAAAAATCGATCACCAGCTGCAGGGCCGCATCGCCCATCGCATGCACCGCCATTTGCGCGCCATTGGCCACTGACCATGCATAGGCCTGCGCCAGCGCCGCGCTGCTGAGCAAGGACATGCCAAACAGGCTGCCCGTGTGCTTGTAGGCGCAGCTGCACCAGGCCGTCTTGCCAGAGATGGAGCCATCGGCAAACAACTTGATGCCGGCAATCTTGATGCGGCCCTCCTTTTGCGCGGCCTGCAGCCCCGCCAACAAGTCGCCCTTGCAGGGCTCCCAGGAAAAATACAGCGCTGCCTGCTGCTTGAAGCCGGCCTGGGCGGCATCGCGGTAGACATCGAGGTGGTGGAAGGGCTGGGTGAAGGCCATCATGTCGGTCACCGCGACAATGCCGCGCTCGCTAAAGCGCTGCGAGGTGCGCGCGAGGCTCCCCACCGCCTGCGCGTAGTCCAGCACCGCCTTGGCGCGCTGCACCACGCTGTTGGCCGCCAGCTCGGTCAAGACGCCATTGGGCGAGCCATCGGCATCGCGGCCAAAGTGGCCGCCGATGGGGTCGGGCGTCTCTTTGCCAATGCCCGCCAGCGCCAGCGCGCGGCTGTTGCAAATGCCCGAATGGCAGTCGGAGCGGCCCACATAGACCGGCTGCGTGGTCGATACCAGATCCAGGTCATGGCGCGTGGGCGTGCGCCCTTCCTTCAGCTTGGACTCGTCATAGCCCCAGCCCTCAATCCAGTCGTTGGGCCCCAGCCCCGCCTTGGGGTGGCTCTTCAACGCCGCAATCAGCCCGGAATGTCTTCAACCAGCGGCACCGTGCAAGGCACTGCATCGACGATCTGCGACAAAAAGGTGGGATGCGTATGCACATCAATAAAGCCCGGCACCACTGTGCGCCCCTGCAAATCCACCTGCTGGTCGGCCGCCGGCTGCGACGCATCACCCACATGCCCCACCCAGCGCACCATGCCATCCTCCACCACAAAAGCCGAGGCGAAATCGCTCTCGCTGCGACCGGTAAAAACATGGGCGTTGGTGAACAGACAAGAAGGCATGACAGAGGCTGCAAAAAGCAAAGGCGGCAAAGAAGCCGCCATTGTCGGCGATTGCAGGAACCACCCAAAGAACCTAACGCGCTGGCTGTTCAAAACAGCCACCATGCAGCGAGCGCAGCGTCCGAACCACCACCACCAATGGCGAGATGGGCGCGTAGGCGCGACGTCGGGGGCGCAGACAATACGCCTGTATGGCAAGCCCCCGCAACAAAGCCTACGCGCCCATATCGCCACCCCAGTACGAAGACTGCCAACGCTACCAACCAAGTCAAAGACGCCAGGGCGAGGAATGAACCCACCGCGTCGCAGTTCATAACAAGCAATCAGGCAGCAAGCGCAGCGCCTGAACCGCCAACATCCATGGCGAGATGGGCGCGTAGGCGCGACGTCTGGGGCGCAGACAATACGCCTGTATGGCAAGCCCCCGCAACAAAGCCTACGCGCCCATATCGCCACCCCAATACGAAGACTGCCAGCGCCCCAGCCAAAGTCAGCACCGCCAGAGCATTCACCCCCCAGCGCATAACCAGACAAGCCAAAAAAAGAAAAAGCCACCCGAAGGTGGCCACAAAAAACTTACACCGGATCCGTATGCCCTGGTGCCCGGTTCAAGAGTTGCGTTCGCTTGTCTGGCTGAGGGACAGATAGCGCTCGTACTGGCGCAGGATGTCGGCGATGAGCTCCTCGCTGCGCAAGTACTGCACGTCATAGCCCGAGCGCCCATCTTCGAAGAAAGTCACCGGCTCATGACATATAGCGGCGCGCGTTGCTGCCGGCGCTCTCGCGCACGGTGAACGTGGGGCATGGTGCGGCGCACGGCGCGCACGCCGTAGACAAAGTCGCGCAGCTGCTCGACCGGCACGACCAGGCGTGCTTTCGCTGTCGGCATCGCTCTCCAGGCTGTCTTGCACATGCGCCTGCAAGCCCCGCTTTTGCATTTCTGCAGCCACCTCGTTCATCGCAGGCAGCACGGTGGTGCTGAGGAAGCGCTGTACATCGTCCTTGTGCGGCTGTTGCACGATCTGCTCGAGGCGCTTGCGCCAGTGCTGGCCGCATCCAGAAGTTGGTGGCGGGCGCCAGGTCGGGCGAGTAATGGGCCAGGTCGGCCACCATGCCGCGCCACAGCCCCACGCACAGCACCAGCATGATGAAGGCCACCGGCAAGGCGGTCACCAGGGTCACCGCCTGCAGGCGCCCAGGCCGCCGGCGAGCAGCAGCACGATGGAGGTCAGGCCCAGCAGCACGCACCTGAACAGGCGCTGCCAGACGGGCGACTCGTGGTTGCCGCGCGAAGCGATGGAGTTGACCACCAGCGCGCCCGAGTCCGCCGAGGTGATGAAGAACACGCCAATCAGCAGCACCGCCAGCCACGAGACGGGCTTGACCCAGGGCAGGTACTCGAAGAAGCGGAACAGCAAGGCGTCCACATTGGTGGCAGTCTGCGCCAGTGCACCAGCGGGCCACATGGCTGTCGGTCCAGATCGCGCTGTTGCCAAAGGCCGTCATCCACAGCAGGTTGAACGCGGTGGGCACCAGCAGCACGCCGATGACGAACTCGCGCACCGTGCGGCCGCGCGAGATGCGCGCGATGAACAGGCCGGACAAAGGGCGACCAGCTCACCCACCAGGCCCTGTACAGAATCGTCCAGCCACCAAACCAGCCCTCCTCGCGCGACGGCGCATAGGCGAAGGTGCGCAGCGACATTCCCACCAGACCTGCAGGTAGTTGCCGATGTTCTCGCTCAAGGCCTTGAAGATATGCGCGGTGGGCGGCGATGATGACAAAGCTCAGCAGCAGCACCGACAGGAGCATGTTGAATTCGCTCAGTCGCCGCACGCCCTTGTCCACGCCCAGCAGCGCAGACAGGCTGGCCAGGGTCACCACCACGACGATGACGGCCACCAGGAACCGGAGGTCTCGGTTTCCCAGCCGGTCAAGGTGTGGATGCGGCGGCGATCTGGCGCGCGCCATAGCCCAAGGTGGTGGCAATACCGGCAATGGTGCCCACCAGCGCAAACGCATCGACGCCGTGGCCAATGGGCCCGTTGATGCGCTCAGCGCAGCAGCGGATACAGGCCCGAGCGCATCGTCAGCGGCAGGTTGTAGCGAAAGCCGAAATAGGCCAGCACCAGGCCCATGGTGCCGTAGACCGCCCAGGCATGAAAGCCCCATGGAAGAACGTGGCCTCCATCGCCTCGCGCGCGGCGCGGGCGTGGCCGGCTCCTGTGTGGCCGGGTTGAGGAAATGCTGCAGCGGCTCGCCCACGCCAAAGTACATCAGGCCAATTGCCCATGCCGGCGGCAAACAGCATCGATGACCAGGAGTACCAAGCTGAACTCGGGCTTGGCGTCTTCGGGCCCAGGCGGATATCGCCATAGCGGCTGGCCGCCAGCACCACCAAAAACAGCAAGAAGGCGCTCAGCGCCATCACATAGAACCAGTCAAAACTGGCCACCACCCAGCGCTGCGCGCCCGAGAACAGGCGTCTGCGGCATCGGGCGCCAGCACGCACACGAGCAGCAGGACGCCGAGCACCAGCAGTGCAGGCACCACCACCGGCAGCGACATGGTCGAGCGCTGGCTGGCCTGCGGCGCCTGCGCAGCCGGCTCCGGGGCCGCGGCGTCGGCCTCGGGCGACACCGCAGTATCTGAAGAAGAATTGGTCATAGGTACACCCCTGTTGGGAGCACGCCCCGTCTGTCACAGGCGCGCCGCAGCAGCCCCCGGCCCCCAATGGGCACGATCAGGCACCGCAAAACCTATCAGTATGCAATAAATGATTGCAAAAATACTATGCCCAACATCCAGCAATCTTTAACAATCGCCAATGTCCTACATTTCCAGCGCTGCCGGCGCGCGGCCGTTTGTTGGAGGGCGGCCACAGCAGCCGCATCCCACAAGCCGCGTCAGCGCTGCACACCCCAGCGCTTGACGGTGACCCTCTCCAACGGGTGAAAGCCAGGTTCTCGACTAAGAGGCCAATGATGATCACCAGGGCCAGCCCGGCAAACACCTGGTCGTATAGAGCTCGTTGCGGCTTTGGAAGATGTACCAGCCAGGCCCCCCTTGCCCGACGAGGCGCCAAACACCAGCTCGGCGGCAATCAGGGTGCGCCAGGCAAAGGCCCAGCCAATCTTCAGGCCCGACAGGATGGACGGCAGCGCCGCAGGAACCAGGATTTGCAGCACATAGCGCGCGCCGCGCAGGCCGTAGTTGCGGCCGGCCATGCGCAAGGTCTCGGGCACGCCCTAAAACCGGCATAGGTGGCCAGCGCCAGCGGCCAGAGCACCGAATGCACCAGCACCGCCAGCAAACTGGCCTGCCCCAGGCCCAGCCACAGCAAGGCCAGGGGCAACAGCGCAATTGCAGGCAGAGGGTTGAACATGCTGGTCAAGGTGGTCAGCACATCGCGCCCCCACTGGCTCGATACCGCCAGCAGCGTCAGCAGCAAGGCTCCGGCCACGCCCAGCAGATAGCCTGCAGCAAGATGCCCAACGATATCGCCGCCTTGCCCAGCAGCGGCCATTGCCCAGCTCGCGCAGCAAGGTCGCAGCCGTCTGGCTGAAGGTGGGCAGGAGCAGGTCGTTGTTCTGCCAGCGCGCTGCCAGCTCCCACAGGGTGGCCAGCACCACCAGAATGATGGCCTCGCGCAAGGCCGGATGCTGGAGCAAGCGATTGGCCAGCGGCAAGCGGGCGCACCGCCAGGTGTGCCGGGGCATCGGGCAGCGAGTATTCGCGGCCTCGGGCCGCAGCGGTGGCAGGGCCTTGGCAGCGCCAGGCCAGGCCGTCAGGGGGGTGGATGCCATAGCGGGTCTCGTTTCTCGTATCAGGGCCACGCGGCGCAAGCCAGTGGTTGCGCTGCTGTCCGGGCTAGCGGCGGTGGGCGCGCCAGCACGGTCTTCGTCAAACAGTAGCCGGTGGATGCGCTGGTGCGCGGCCTCGAACTCGCGCTGCCGCCGCTCGCCAGGCCAAAGGCATGGGCGTTGATCTCGGCCCGCAAGCGCCCGGGGTGGGGCGAGAGAATGCCACGCGGCTGCCCACGACCACGCCTCCTCGATCGAATGGGTGACAAAGACCAGCGTGAAGCGCAGCTCGTCCCACAGCGCCAGCAGCTCTTCCTGCATGCGCCGGCGCGTCAGCGCATCCAGGGCCGCAAAGGGCTCGTCCATCAGCAGCACCTGCGGGTGCATGGCCAGCGCACGGGCAATGGCCACGCGCTGCTTCATGCCGCCTGATAGCTGGTGCGGGTGCACATCGGCAAAGCGGCTCGCCCACTTGTCCAGGTAGAGGTCGGCGCGCTCGCGCGCCTCGGCCTTGCTGCAGCGGCGCGAGGCCAGCACGGGAACATCACGTTCTCACGCACCGTCTTCCAAGGCGGCAGCTGGTCAAACTCCTGGAACACCATCACCCGGTCTGGCCCGGGGCCCTCGACCGGTTGGCCAGCCAGGCGGATCGCCCCTTCGCTGACCGGCACAAAACCGGCCATGGCCTTGAGCAGGTTGATTTGCCGCAGCCAGACGCCCCCAGCAGCACAAAGCGCTCGGCCGCATGCACCTGCAGGCTGACCTGTGGGTGGCACGCAGCACGCGCTCGTCGGTCACATAGTCGATGCTGACTGGTCGACTTCCTGCAAGGCGCCGCCCGCCTGCGCAGCCTGGCTGTGCAAGGTCTGGCTGGGTGCCGCTGATGGGATGGGGTGGGCACGGCTGACCAGGCGGTCGGCCAGCTCGGCCTCGGCCAGGCTGGCATAGGGCTCGGCAGCGCTGCGCACCAACTGCCGCGCGACAGCGCAACATCACCCTCCTGCGCAAAAACGTGGGGCCAGCGCATCTCAGCTCCCCCCGGAGATGCGCGGGTCGTCAAAGAAATAGTCGCGCACCGATTCGGGCTTGGTCTTGATCACCCCCACCCGCTGCAGGAACTGGCCCAGGCCCACGGTGTTCTGCGGCTGGATCGTGAACTGCACCTGCGGGTTCTTGATGATCTGCAGGATCAGGTTGCGATCGACCTTGCCGCCGCCACCGCTCTCAAAAAAATATCGGCCGCCTGCTCGGGGTTGGCCTGCACAAAGCGGGCGATTCATCGAGCGCATCGAGGAAGCCCGGTAGGATCTTGGGGCTTTCCTGGCGGAACTTCTCGGTGGCGTAGAGCACGGTGGACGAGGCCGGCCCACCCAGCACCTCATAGCTGTTGAGCACAATGCGCGCATTGGGTTGCCAGCCAGCTCACCATCCTGGAACGGCGGGTTGCCAAAGTGCGCGGTAATCTCGGTGCCGCCCTTGATGATGGCCGCTGCCGCATCGGGGTGCGGCAAGGCCACCTGCAGCTTGTCAAGCCGCTGGTAGTGCTGCTCGCCCCCAGGAGCTTGGCCGAGGCATACTGCAGCACGCGCGACTGCCACCGAGACGCCGACGGCCGGCGTGGCATGCGGTCCTTGTCGCTGAAGTCGGCAATCGTCTTGACCTGCGGTTGTTGCTGACCAGGTAGTAGGGAAAGTTGCCAGCGACGCCACGCCTTGACGTTCTGCTTGCCCTTGGTGCGTCCCAGAGCGTAAAGAGCGGCGCAACGCCGGCGCCGCCAATATCGACATTGCCCGAGAGCAGCGCATCGTTGACCGCCGGGCCGCCCGAAAACTGCAGGTAGCTGACCTTGATGTCCACCCCCTGGGCCTTGCCCTGCTTTTCGATGAACTGCTGCTGGTCCTGCGCCACATTGAGCAGCAGATAGACGATGCCGTACTGCTGCGCAATGCGCAGCTGGCCTTCGGCCGCTGCGCGCCGCCTAAACCCACGCCCCAGAGCGCAGCGGTGGCGGCCAGCACGGCTGCCGCATGCTTGCTGGCAGAGCCGAGGGTGGCGCCATGGGCGGCGGCAGCGGGATGACTGGAAGATGTGGTGGACTGTTTGCCGGGCGGCTGGCTGCGCAGCGCCCAAGGATTGCGGATGTTTCATAGTGCGTCAAAAGGTATGGCTGGAATCGTTGGGCCGCAGCGCAGCACCCACCGCGCTGTGGGAAGCGGGTGGGCAGGCACTGGGGATGGGCGTCAATCGCCGTTGTCCAGGAGCGGGCAGCGCCGCCGCAATGGCGGGCGCTGGCGATCAACAACAGGCGGCGGCCAGGCGCAGCGACAGCAGAAACAGCGGTTGGTGCGTTGCGGGCCGGGCAGCCCGGTCGCGCGCAAGGTTTGGGAGGGGGCGTTCATACCGGAACATCCCCTTCGATCGTGGTGCGTAGAGCTTGCGGCGCTGGCCGGCCGGCACTACCGGTGGCCAGGTGCAGCACCGCGCGGTTGTCCCAGAACACCATATCCCGGTCACGCCAGTGGGGCGTAGACAAACTGCGGCTGGGTGCTGTGGGCAACAGCTCGGCCAGCAGCGCGGCCGAGCGGCCCTCGGGCAGGCCCAGGATGCGGGTAGTGAAATGCTCGCTGACAAACAAGGACTTGCGGCCCGTCTGCGGATCGGTGCGCACCACGGGTGTACGGCGGGCTTGACCTCGGCCACCTGCGCAGCAGTGAGCGCAGGGCGGAAGGCATTGCGCTCGCGCAGTGCTCATATTTGAGCAAATAGCTGTGTTCGGCCAGCAAGCCCACCAGCTGCTGCTTGAGGGTATAGGGCAGCGCCTCGTAGGCCGCGACCTGGTCGGCAAACAAGGTGTCACCACCGACCTCGGCAGCTCTTGCGCATGCAACAGCGACCCATCGCAGGCTGGGGCTTGTAGGACAGGTCGGAGTGCCAGTAGGCCCCGGCGTCGCCCAAGCCCACGGGCTGGCCCGTTTTCGACGATGTTGGAGACGATCAGGATCTCGTCATGGCCCGGCAACTGGTAGTTGCGCAGCACATGGCGCTGCAGCGGCCCAAAGCGGCGGCTGAAGGCAATCTGCTCGGCCGGGCTGATGCGCTGGTTGCGGTAGACCACGACGCCTGTGGTCCTGGTGCGCCTGCTGCAGCCGGGCAAAGTCGTCCGGGCCCAGCGGGCGGGACAGGTCCAGGCCTACCACCTCCACTCCCAGGCGGGTCTGGGCGCCAGCGGGCTGCTGGATGGGGCGCAGGCTGAAGGCCTGCGCGGTGCCCGCGCCGCTGCCCACCGAGCTGGCGCTGTCGGGCACCGGCGGCGGAAGAAGAACGGGTGGGCAGTCAGAACATCGAACAGCGCGGACATGGCAGCTTTCCTTGGCGGACCAGTGATAGGCCCACTGTAGAAGGCGCGCTGCAATCAGAAAACGAATGAAAACGCGTATCTTTATGCGCAACGATGAAGGGCGCTACGGCGCTGCTGTGTTGTTGCGCTGTCATCAGGCCGTCATGCAGCGCAGCCATGATGGCAGTCTGTCGGTGCAGCACAAGCCAGCCTGCATGCCCCGTGCCGGGCGCGACCAGATCGGACGCACCGGGCGGCGGGCATGTGTCAGGGCTTGGCACCGGCAGCCATCTTTTGTCGGCCCAGCCGGGCCGGTTCAGCCCACGCCACACTGCGCACCCCTTGCGCCCGCCTTGTGCCCACTGCGCATCTGTCGCCCGCGACGGAGCCTACAGCCGGTGCATGCGGTCGCCCTGCACAAAGCCCGCTGGCTCCCAGACGGCCACGCCCTTGCTCAGCAGGATGGCCTTGAAAACTCGCCCATCTCGTGCTCCATCATCAGCTTGGCCGCCTTGCTGCGGGCAATCACTTCGAGCTGATCGAGCTTGGCACCCAGCCGCAGTTGATCAGGAAATGGGCCTGGCTGGTGTAGCCAGCACATCCATGCCGGCTTCCTGCGCGGCCACGGCAATGCCAGTGAAGTTCACATGCGCGGTGATGTCTTTCAGCCCCACCAGCACCAGTGGGTCGCTGTCGACCTGGTGCAGATGGTGGCAGACCAGGGTGCCCATGTGGCGCTGCGGGTGGTAGTACTCGGATTCGCCAAAGCCATAGTCGATCAGCAGCACCGCGCCGCGCGTGATGCGGTCGGCCAGCGTCGCGACAAAGGCTTCGCCCTGCGGGTGGATCTCGGTCAGGTACTCGGCCTCGAGCGGTAGGTCCGGCTCCACCGGCGGGCGCAATGGGGTCGGGCGCTCGCCCAGCCAAAGCGGATGTCGCCGCCATCGGCCCTGGCCACCACCACGCCGCGCTCCTGCCACACACCCTGCTGGCGCAGCACAAGCTTGACCGGCATGGCGTCAAGCACCTCGTTGCCGACGACCACCCCCTGCATCTGCGCGGGCAGGCTGTCGGCCCACTGCACCTGGTCGCCAAGCGGGCCAGGCGCTCTTGCTGGCGCAGGCGCAGGCTGCCCGAGACTCGACAATCGTGTAGCGCGTGCAGGCGGGGCCAGGGTGGACAGCAGCTGCTCGGCCAGGGCGCCGGTGCCGGCGCCAAACTCCCAGACCTCGCTGGTCTGGGTGTGGGCAAAGGCATCCTGCACCTGGGCGGCGACCAGCTCGCCAAACACCGGCGAGAGCTCGGGCGCGGTGACAAAGTCGCTGCCCTCTTCGGGCATGACGCCAAACTTGCTGCGGTCATTGGCGTAGTAGCCCAGGCCGGGCTCATACAGCGCCATGCGCATGAAGTCATCAAACGGGATCCAACCGCCGGCCTGGCAATAGCCTCAGCCATGCGCTTGGCCAGCACAGTCGTTAAACTAGAGGGTTCTGTATTCATCACCCCCCTATTGTCGCCGCTGCTGAGCGCTTGCCATGCCCATGCCTTCTTCGACCCCACGCACCGTACTGGTCACCGGCGCTGCCAAGCGCCTGGGCCGGGTGATTGCGCTTGGGCTGGCCCGCCATGGCTGGCAGGTGGCGGTGCACTACCGGGGCTCGGCCGCCGAGGCCGCGCAGACCGCCGCCGAGTGCGCCGGGCTGTCGGGCCTGAGCGGCCATTTTGACGCCGATTTCGACGACGAGGCCGCGGTGCGCGGTTTGCTGCCTCGGGTGGTGGCCCATTTCGGCCAGGTCGATGCGGTGGTCAACAGCGCCTCGCTGTTCGAGCACGACGGCGCCGCCGACTTTGGCTATGCCGCGCTGGAGCGCCACCTGCGCAGCAACACACGGCCGCGCCCATTGTGCTGGCCCAGCTGCTGCACCAGCATATCTGCCAGCGGGCGACCCGGCCCAGGGCGTGGTGGTGAACCTGCTCGACCAGAAGCTGTGGAACATGAACCCCGACTTTGTCAGCTACACCTTGAGCAAGGCGGCGCTGGAAGCGGCCAATACCTTGCTGGCCCAGGCGCTGGCGCCGCGCCTGCGGGTGGTCGGTGTGGCGCCTGGTTTGACCCTGACCAGCGACTACCTGAGCGATGAGAAGTTCGAGGCCCTGCACCGCATGAGCCCGCTGGGGCGCTCGTCCACCGCAGAAGACGTGGCCGCCACCGTGCGCTTTGCGCTGGACAACAGCTCCATCACCGGCACCAGCCTGCTGGTGGACGGCGGCCAGCACCTGATGCGGTTTGACCGCGATTTTTCGATGATGTAGCGATTCTTCGCTGCTTGCTGTTTTTATGACGACATTTGACACCGGGTTGCAAACCCTGAGCTTGACGGGCCTGCGTTTTGATGCCAATTTAGGCATCCTCGCCCCACGAGAAGACTGCGCCGCAACCCATCTTGGTGGATGCGGAAATCAACATGGCCAGCAGCCCCTGGCGCCCAGTGATGACGACATCATGCATGTGCTGGATTACCGCAAGGTGCGCCAGATCATCATCGATGAATGCACGGCAGAGCACGTCAACCTGCTCGAGACCCTGATCGGCAAGGTCGCCCAGCGGCTGATGCAGTTGCCCAATGTGCGTGGCGTTCGCGTGAAGATCGCCAAGCTAGAGATTTTTGACGATTGCGAAGTTGCAATCCGCACCGAAACCGGACAATGGTGAACCTATGAACGCCCCCACCGATACCGCACTCCTCCAGCCCCAGCCCGCCGCCGCGAACGGATGGGACTTTGACGACGCCAGCGACGATGCGCAGGCATCGGCCTCCAACGAAAAGCGCCTGAAGATCCAGCGCGAGAACCACAAGCTGGAAAAGCGCCTGTGCCGTGAGGTGGCGCGCGCCATTGGCGACTACAACATGATCGAGGACGGCGACAAGGTGATGGTCTGCATGTCCGGCGGCAAGGACAGCTATACCCTGCTCGACATCCTGATGAAGCTGCGCGCCCGCGCGCCCATCAAGTTCGACCTGGTGGCCGTGAACCTGGACCAGAAGCAGCCGGCTTTCCCGAGCATGTGCTGCCCGAGTACCTGCAAAGCGTGGGGTCGACTTCCACATCGAGAACCAGGACACCTACAGCGTCGTCAAGCGTGTGTGCCCGAGGGCAAGACCACCTGCGGTCTGTGCTCGCGCCTGCGCCGCGCCATTTTGTACAAGGTGGCCGACCAGCTGGGCTGCAACAAGGTGGCGCTGGGCCACCACCGCGATGACATCGTGCAGACCTTGAATGCTCAACATGTTCCACGGCGGCATCATGAAGGCCATGCCCCCGAAGCTGGTCAGTGACGACGGCAAGCATGTGGTAATCCGCCCGCTGGCCTATGTGCCCGAGAAGGACACCGAGCGCTGGGCCCAGTACCGCGACTTCCCCATCATCCCCTGCAACCTCTGCGGCAGCCAGGAAAACCTGCAGCGCCAGATGATTGGTGACATGCTGCGCGAGTGGGACCGCAAGCACCCCGGCCGCGTGAACAACATGTTCCGCGCGCTGCAGCATGTGGTGCCCACCCACCTGGCTGACCCCAAGCTGTTCGACTTCCAGAACGCCAAGCCCACCGGCATTGCCGACGAAAACGGTGACAAGGCCTTTGACCACGATGACCTGCCCAGCAACCCCTCGCTGCCCGCGGGCATGCAGGTGGTGCAATGGGCTGATCCACGTTTGCTTGAGCCATGCAGCCCTGCTTGTCGCCCCTGACTGACAGCCGCTGCCGCTCCAAGCGTTTATCGTTGAGCGCATGCGCTGTGTCCTTATGGCGCAGCGCTTTTTTTTCGGGAGACGGCACCATGTATCGTTCTTTTGACCGGGCAGCCCTGCCTGGCATGCCCCAGTGGCGTCGCATCGCCGGCATGGCCGCGCTGGCCTGCGCCAGCCTCTGGCTGGCCGGTTTGCGCCGGCGTGCGCACCATCGACAGCGATGTGCAAAGCTACTCCACCTTGCAGCAAATACCTGCGCCACCCACCTACCGGCTGCAGTTGCTCCCCTCCCAGGTCGCAATGGGTCCACAATTTGATACCGTCGTGCAACAGGCCCAGGCATCCTTGGCCGGTGTGGGTCTGCGCCGCGACGATAGCCAGGGCAGCGTGATCGCGCAGATCGACGTACAAGCTCGTTACATTCCCGACAGCTGGCTGCTGCCCGACAGCCCCTATAACCCCTATGGCGGTTTGGGCTGGGGACCCGGCTGGGGTTGGGGCTGGCGCGGTGGCATCGCCTGGCGCGACACCGGCCCCTCGCTGCACTACCGCGCCGTGCAGTTGACCTTGGCGCGATGTCCAGACCCAGCAGGTGGTCTATGAGACCTCGGCCCGCTACGAGGATGTCAGGGTCGATGACCAGGTGATCTACCGCATCTTGTTCGACTCGGCACTCAACGGCTTTCCCAAGCCGCCGCAAGGCCCGCGCCGCGTCAGCACCACGGTCGGTGCGCCCGCCGCTGCCCAGCCCGCATCCACTCCAGCTGCAACCGCTGCACCTGCCACTGTCAGTCCCGCTACGCCCGCCGCCAAACCCCAATAACAAGGAACGCATGCACAGCACCCAGATCATTGCCATTCGACACGGGGAGACCGATTGGAATCTTGCCGCACGCATCCAGGGACATACCGATATACCGCTGAACGCCACCGGCGAGCGTCAGGCCCGGCAACTGGCCCAGGCGCTGGCCGAGACCCCGCTGGCCCATATCTACAGCAGTGATCTGCAGCGCGCGCTGCGCACCGCCCAGGCGCTGGCGCTGGCCAATGGCGCGCCGCTCGCCACCCACAGTGCCTTGCGCGAGCGCAGCTTTGGCGACTATGAAGGCTCCCGCTTTGCCGACATCGAGGTGTCAGACCCGCCCTCGGCCCTGCGCTGGCGCAAGCGTGACCCGTCTTTGCCCCGCCCCAGGGCGAGTCACTGCAGACGCTGCAGGCGCGCGTATCCCAAGTGGT
>NZ_JBHRUZ010000004.1:0-22040 GCF_042647185.1 Comamonas sp. JC664 | reverse complement strand
ACAGCAGTTGACCCAGCATGGGCCGACGCCGAGTTGTTTTTTCTGGTGGGGTTTGATATGTGACGGTGCAGGCCAGGCCGAGGCTGCCCTGCAGCCACTACCGCAAAGCGCTTTACCTTGAGCCCTACCACACCCGAGCACTGGCACACCTGGCAGCCCTGCTGGTGAAACAAATGCGACAAGCGGTGCGGCACGATTACAGCAACGGCTGAAGCAGAGAGAAACCAAGATGCGCGGCAAGTCCTGATCGCCATATCCCGCTAGAGCCCCCAGCTATTGACGCCTGCTGGCAGCGCATTGGTGTTCGCGGCGACCGCTCCTGCGCGAGAGGCTGCTCCAGCATGTTCATTGCATAACTGCGAATCGCTATGCCGAGGCTGCCGCTCTGCTGCTCGATCGGCATGAGCTGGATCTGGAGATGGTGGACGAGGCTTCGTTCGCGGAGAATCAGCAACCTGACACGCTGGCTGATGCCAGACACTGTCGGTCCTGATCTTTCGCATTGGCAAAACTGGTTGGCTCTGCCTTTCAACGCTTTTGCTAGAAGTATCGTTGCCCGTGCCCGTTCACGGACTGCCTTACCCCCGCAACCGTTCACTGCGTGGACTGTGCAATGTACGGTGGAACCTTGGTTCCCTGTATGGCGCTTGACCTGGTATTGGGCCTGACCACCGAGACCACGCCGCAAGACCGCCCCCACATGCTGATACTGGGACACACCTGGCGGCCCAATGGTGACGGAGGTTCAGAGGTGGAAGGCATATACGCGATTCCACTTGCCAAGCTGCAAAAGAGGGCCATGCCAGTGGCCTTGCGGTCAGCCAGTTAGCATATGCGGTGATGCTGTGGCAGCAGCACAGCATCACGCGGTGCTCCATGCTGATCGCCTGTCTGCAGCCTTGTCCAGGAGCCTTAGATGATCCTACAAGCAACACCGCTGGCACATCTCGCGATGTATGGACCAAAGGTCAAAGCCATGAGCCTTGATGCCTACAAAGACAGCTCCATGCTGGAGTTGTTCCGTCTAGAAGCGCAGGCACAAACCAAGGTCATGGATTCATGCCTGCTGGTACTTGAGCGTGAGCCAACCGATCCCGCGCAGCTGGAGGCCTGCATGCGTGCAGCGCACTCACTCAAAGGTGCGGCACGCATTGTCGGCTTGGATGTCGCTGTGACATTGGCCCATGTGATGGAGGACTTGCTAGTCTGTGCCAGAGCGGCAAGGTCCGCCTGAGCTCCACACGCATCGACGCCCTGCTACGCGCTTCAGAGGCATTGAGGCAGTTGAGTGAAGGGATCAGCGTGCAAGGGCTGCCTGCGCTGCAAGCAATCCTGGCAGAAGATACGCAGCAAGATGCGCCGGTACCCGATGCCATGCCGGACTTCAGGCCGGCCTTGCCGGAAGAAGTCTCCGCCATTGAGACCAACGAGCCCGAGCCCGCGGTGAACTGCATGACCGTATCCTGCGTGTGTCAGCCGAACGCCTGGACCATCTGCTCGATCTGGCGGGACGCTCACTGGTGGCTGCACAGCGTACCAAGTCCCTGGGCCAGGAGTTGGCACAACTCAAACGCCTGCAAGACCATATTGATCGATCCCTGCATGGGTTGCGCGATGCGCTGCTGGGGCAGGAGCTACCGCCTCGTGCCAAGGCCTTGCTATCCGATGTGAACCACTGGACGCTGGAAGCCAAAAGCCAGTTGCAACAACATACAGCGGCTTTCGACAGCTTTGGCTGGGCCTTTGAGCAGCGCAGCCAGCGCATGTATGACACCGTATTGGCCTCGCGCATGCGCCCCTGCGCGGATCTGATGGCTGGCAAGGCGCGCATGGTGCGTGAGCTCAGTCGCAGTCTTGGCAAAGAGGTATGGCTGAATCTGGAAGGCGAAGAGGTACAAGGAGATCGCGACGTACTGGAGACATTGGAAGCACCACTGATCCAGTTACTGCGCAATGCGGTGGACCACGGCATTGAAAGCCCCGCACAACGGTTGGCCAGCGGCAAGCCGGCACAAGGCAACTTGGTACTGCGGGCTCGGCATGCTGCTGGGCTCCTGGTCCTTGAGCTGGAAGACGATGGAGCAGGCGTTGACCTCGCTCGCGTACGTGCCGCAGTCATCGCACGCAAGCTGGCCACCGAAACGATGGCCCAGCACATGCATGAGGAAGAATTGCTGGCTTTTCTGTTCCTGCCGGGTTTCAGCGTGAGCGAGAAAGTCAGTGAGATCTCTGGCCGTGGGGTGGGCCTCGATGTGGTCCAGCACACGCTGCGTCAACTACGCGGTACGGTGCGCGTCCGCCAGCAACAGGGGCGAGGGACGGTGTTCCAGCTGCAACTGCCTCTGACCTTGTCGATGCTGCGCTGCTTGGTGGTGGAGATCGGCGGTGAGGCCTACGCGCTTCCGCTTGCGCAAGTGGAGCAGACTTTGCGTATCCCGGCGGACGCCATCAGCATGGTGGAGGGCCAGCAACATATCTGGGTACGCGAGCGCGCCATCGGTCTGGTCGCTGCCCACCAGCTTTTACAACTGCCGCATGGCAAATCCGATCCGCTGGGCCTCCCAGTGGTTTTGATACCGCACCACGACCGAAGCCTTGCCATTGCGGTAGACAGGATTGTTGGCGAGCAAAATCTGGCTGTCGTTCCCATCGACTCCCGCCTAGGCCTGCTGCGCGGCGTGGAGGCAGGTGCCCTGCTCGATGACGGCAGTCCGGTGCTTATCGTGGATATGGATGACTTGCTGAACTCCGCTGACAAGCTCTTGGGTGCAGGCCAAGTCGAAAGGGTTGCACGGTTGTCTGAAGGGCCGTCACTGCGGCGCAAGCGCGTATTGGTGGTGGACGACTCGCTGACCGTGCGTGAGCTGGAGCGCAAGCTGCTCATTGGGCGCGGTTACGAGGTGACCGTGGCCGTGGATGGCATCGATGGCTGGAACATTCTGCGTGCAGAAAAATATGACCTCCTGGTGACCGATATCGACATGCCCCGCATGGATGGCATTGAGCTGGTAGGCCTGGTAAGGCGCGACGCACAACTGCAGTCCATGCCCGTGGTGGTTGTATCCTACAAAGACCGCGAGGAAGACCGCAGACGCGCCTTGATGCGGGAGCCGACTACTACCTTGCTAAGTCGAGCTTTCACGATGAAACATTACTGGAGGCTGTACACATGCTGATTGGCGAGGCTGTTGAATGAAGCTTGGACTGATGGTTAACACCCCTGAGTTGGCGCAACGCCTCGAACACGCTTTGGAGCCGCTGCACGACATCCACTGGGTGGCACAAGACGAGACGCAGGCCTTGCGCCTGTGTCGTGATATGCCCCCTGAGCTACTGCTGCTGCAACTGGGCACAGCTGATCGAGTGGCCTTTTCGCAACGTGTCATGAATGAGGCGCCATGCCCTTTGCTACTGCTGGATCTGGCGACCGAGCTCCATACCGAATGGGCATTCAATGCCTTGGGCCACGGTGCCCTTGATGTGGTGCATCTGCCCGAATTGGCGAACGGCAGCGCATTCAATCCAGCGCTGCTGCTGCGCAAGATCCAGAACATCGCCTGGCTGGCCACGCCCCGCAGCCTGTTACCCACCGAGCCACGCGCACCAGCGCGAAACGCGCGTGCCTGATTGCCATCGGTGCCTCCGCTGGTGGGCCCGCCACACTCAACCAGTTGCTGCGTGAACTGCCTAAAGATCTTGACGCCGCCGTGGTACTGGTTCAGCACCTGGACGACAAGTTCTCTGCGGGCATGGCTGAATGGTTGGCGCGGGAATCAACGCTTCCGGTACGCCTGGTTCAGGCTGGTGAAATACCGCAGACCGGCATGGTCTTGCTGGCTGGCCGCAATGAGCATTTGACGGTGAGCCGCCGCGGCGACCTGCAGTATTCACTCAAGCCTGATGCGCAAATTTACCGTCCGTCGATCGACATTTTCTTTCAAAGCATTGCCGAGCAATGGCGAGGTGATGCCATCGGTGTGTTGCTAACGGGTATGGGGCGAGACGGGGCAGATGGGCTCAAGGCTATGCGCGAGCGAGGCTTTGCCACCATTACCCAAGACCAGTCCAGCAGCGTGGTGTGGGGAATGCCCAAGGCCGCCGTTGCTATCGATGCGGCAGCGGAAGTCCTGCCTCTGGACCGCATCGCCAACCGCTTGGCCGAACTATGCCGCTGGATGGCGGTAAAGAGAAATTCATGACTCCTATTCCAACTCTGGATGAAAACACCTCTGCCGGGGAGCCTGGCGAGCTTGAAGTCAAGGTTTTACTAGTAGATGACCAAGCCATCATCGGCGAGGCCGTACGCCGCATGCTGAGCCATGAGATCGGCGTGTCTTTCCACTACTGCGGAGACCCGAAAAATGCCATGGAAATGGCGGAACACATCCAGCCGACCGTCATCCTGCAAGACCTGGTGATGCCGGTGTTGATGGTCTGGACTTGGTGAGCCAATATCGCAACAATCAGAAATTACGCGACCTGCCCATCATCGTTCTGTCATCCAAGGAAGACCCGAAGATCAAGAGCCAGGCATTTGCAGTGGGGGCCAATGACTATCTCGTGAAACTGCCAGATGCAGTGGAACTGATAGCACGTCTCCGATACCACTCCCGAGCCTATCTGGCGATGAAGCAACGCGACCTGGCGAACCAAGCCTTGCGCCTGAGCCAACAGCAACTCCTGGAGAGCAATCTTGCGCTGCAGCGTATGACGAAGCTCGACGGCTTGACTGGCTTGTCAAACCGGCGGCATTTCGATGAGCACCTGGACCTGGAATGGAAACGCGCACGGCGAGAGAGAATTGAACTCTCCCTACTGATGATCGATGTCGATTTTTTCAAATCCTATAACGACAGTTTCGGCCATGTGATGGGCGACGAGACCTTACGCAGCGTGGCCCAGGTCCTTGCACAATCTTGCTCGCGCTCCGGTGATCTGGTCGCCCGATATGGGGGTGAAGAGTTCGCTATCATTTTGCCCAATACCTCGCAAGACGGCGCATGCTCGCTCGCCAATAGTGTGCGGCGCGCAGTCCAGGCACTAGCCATTGCACATGTTGCACCGGTAGCCGATGCCACAGTGACGGTCTCTATCGGAGTTGCCACCATGGTGCCTGAGCAAGACCTCAAACCCATTGCATTGATACAGCGCGCAGACACTGGGCTGTACCAGGCCAAAGAAAGTGGTCGAAATCGCATCGGCGTAGCCTGAGTACGGTAAATTTCTGATTCGATGCGATCTTGATCAGCAGGGGATGGGCTTCCTCCGGCTCGCCAAAGCGCTGGTAGCGTTGGATGGCCGCAAGTCTACGCAGGGTGCGTCAAGGGTGTCGTGCAGACCTGCAAGGACGGATCCTTGCAATGACTGCTCTGGGTGCCTCAGTGATCCAACTTATTGAGTTGGCGGACTGCAACCAGCCTGAAGCCGCCCTCAGCAACTTCGAACCAGGCCCCGACGCGCTCTAGCCAGCGCGGCCCGGTGTCTGGCTCTGACTGCAAACAATCCCACCCCGTTGAACCTCGGCCTACGCTTGTAGCTGGAGAAGATCACGCGCCCTGCTGGTATTTGAGATCAAGTCAAACCGCCCTGAGACCCAGCCTGCGCGGGCTTAAAGGACCTGGCTGTCCCAGGTACTGTTGCCCTGGTAGCGCTGCTGCCAACGGTCGATGCGCCACTGGCCGGCCTTGCGCAGCAACGTGAAGCGGCTCTCCACGATGGGCCAGCGGTTCGAGAATAATTCCCGCGCGTGGTCGCGCCCGCCTGGGTGTCGGCCGACTCGGGCTCATCGACGGGGAGCATGCGCTGCTGGGTGGTGATGGTGCATTGGTCAGGAGTTGGCCACTCCAGCGCCAGCAGGTCCAGGTGCAGCGGCAAATCAGGCTTGGCGCTGATGGAGATGCGCGGGTACTTGCGCAGGCGCGGCGTGGCATAGGCCTGGCGCAGGGCCATCGCACCCGCCAGCTGCTGCCACATCACGCCCATGTCCAGATGCGCCTCGGCGCCCCGGGCGCCAGCGATGGCCTGACTCGCCGCGCGCTCCCAGTGGGTCATGGCCTGCACCCAGCTGCGTAGCGCCGCCGTGGGGCTGGCAAAGGCGGGGATCAGTCGGTCGGCCAGCGCGGCGTGAAAGGCGCTGTCAAACGACGAGTCCTCGCCGCTGGCCAGGCTCCGCCAATTGGACTGCTGAAAAGCGGGAAAGTCATCGGGCCAGTGCAGCACAGCCAGCGGTTCCTCAGGCCAGGGCAAGGTACCGCTGGGCGGCGCCGGCGCAGCGGCACGCAGCGCGGGGGGCAGCATGGCATCCAGGCGCGCGGCTAAGGCCTCGCAGCCGTTGCGGCGCGCCAGGTCGGCAGCGGTGGCGCCCAGGCCGTCCTGGGCAGCCAGCTGCGCGCCAGCGGCCAGCAAAAGGATCACGGCCTCGTCGCCACCCGCCTGGGCGGCGGCCATCAGCGGCGTGCGCCCATGCACGTCGGCCTGGTGCTCGGTATCGGCGCCGGCGGCCAGCAAGGCCTGCACCAGCGCTGCCTCATTGCCGCTGGCAGCCCAGCCCAAGGCCGTCCAGCCCATCACGGCATCGGGGGTGTTGAGCGACACACCGCGCGCCAGCAACCACCCGACCGCCTCCGCCTGCTGGGCGATCACGGCCTCGATCAGCGGCGTGCGAATGTTCCACAGGACCGACAGGTCGTCGCCCGCTTCGGCCAATGCGGCCAGCGTGCAGATATCGCCGCGTGCGGCGGCCTGGTTGCCTGCGCCAGCTGAGCCAGGGATCGGGGTTCCAGAAGCAAGCTGTGGCATGGGAGGGAACTGCGATCCAGTCGCACATCGAAGGAGTGATGGATCGGAAGTTTAGTGCCATGCCACGAAAGAGTGAGGTGGGCTGAGAGAACCCTGCGCCGGGGCCCGGAACTCCAATCGCAGAGCACTTACCCCGTCTCTGACAGTCCCCCTCCCCCGCCCCCCCTCCGAGCCCTGCAGCGCAACGGATAAACGCCGCGCAAGCCTTGACTGCTTTAGACTCGGGAGTTATATTTATTAGATTCTTAAAGCCAACAGAGCATGTTGGCGCTTCGGTACTACTCGCGGACCATCTTGCGTCCCGTCGCGGTACCTATTTTCTTGCGTGGGGCGCTGTTGCCCCCACCGCCCTGCGTCGTCAACCAACGCCTTGTCCCGCCCGCTGGACGCCGATCCCACGA
Source organism: Comamonas sp. JC664 (assembly GCF_042647185.1). NCBI lineage: Bacteria > Pseudomonadati > Pseudomonadota > Betaproteobacteria > Burkholderiales > Comamonadaceae > Comamonas > Comamonas sp. JC664. Next base: position 14,841 of record NZ_JBHRUZ010000004.1, on the reverse strand, counting down.
TCGGCAGGCCTTGCTTGCGCCGTCTGTCTCGCCGTCTTTAGCGCCTGCCTTGCGGCTGTGGAACGTGGCTGCCTTGGCTTGGGCGGCTATCGCCCATCGCATTGCATTGCCGCAGGCTTGCCGCCATGGCGCCAGAGACCTCCCTGAGCTCGGCTCAGGCGCTTGCGTGGCGCCAAGAGCCTAGCTTGCTTTCTCCACCCGCTTGTATAGGAAATACACCGCATGATGAACACCCGACACTTTGCCCGCACCCTGCTCGCCAGCGCCCTGCTGGCCCTTGGACTGTCCACCCACGCTGGCGATCTGCCCGGCAAGGGCGTCAAGGTGCTGCCCCTGCAAAGTTCGTTGGCCGAGGAAACCTTCCAGACACTGCTGGTCACGCGTGCGCTGACCAAACTTGGCTATGACGTGCAGCCCATCAAGGAGGTCGAGTACCCGCTGGCGCATCTGGCCGTTGCGCGCGGAGACGCCACCTTCATGGCCAACCATTGGAATCCGCACCACTCGGAGTTCTACAAAAGCGTAGGGGGCGACGCCAAATTGTCGCGCAAGGGGGTGTACGCAGCCGGCGCCGCCCAGGGTTACATGATCGACAAGAAGACAGCCGATCAGTACGGGATCACCCACCTGAGCCAGCTCAGCGACCCCAAGCTGGCCCGGCTCTTCGATACCAACGGCGACGGCAAGGCCGATCTGGTCGGACCCAGCGCCGGTTGGGGTGGCGAAGCCGTGGTGAACCACCAGCTCGCCGCCTTCAAGCTGCAAGGCATGGTGAACTACACCCAGGGCAACTACCCTGCGCTGATCTCGGACACGCTGGCCCGTTATCAGCAAGGCAAGCCGGTGCTGTTCTACGCCTGGACCCCCTACTGGTTGAGCAATGTGCTGCGCTCGGGCAAGGACGTTGTCTGGCTGGAAGTGCCGTTCTCGGCCATGCCCGGCGTACAGGCCGGCACGGACACCCAATTGCCCAACGGCAAGAACTACGGCTTTCCTGTCAACAACGAATACATCGTGGCGAACAAGACCTTTGTCGAAAAGAACCCCGCCGCCGCCAAGCTGTTTGAGATCATGTCGCTGCCCATCGGGGACATCAGCGAGCAAAACCGCCGGATGCACGACGGCGAGAACCGCCAACAGGACGTGGAGCGCCACACGGACAGCTGGATCAAGGCCAACCAAAAGACTTTTGATGGCTGGATCGAGACAGCGCTGAAGGCCGCCGCAAGCTGACCTGGGTTAGCGCTGACCTGGGTTTGCTCTGAACGCTGGGCGATGGGCGCGCAGCTTCTACACCTCGGCAACACCCACGCAGGCCGCCTGGCGCGTCGACCACGCACTCATTGATCAGCGCCTTGTGCACGGATCAGATCGCGCACTGCTATGGCCATCACCAAAAGCGCCAAGCCGGCGGCGGTCAGGGTTGCGGCCGTGTAGAAGCTGATCAATGCCCAGTAAAGGACGGGCTGCTCGGCAGCAAGGATGTCAGGTCCTTTGCGGTTGTTGAGCACCCCGGAGCGCAAGCTCTCCACCACTTCAGTCGCGCCAATAATGCAACCCCAGCCGATCAAGGCCGCGATGGCGAGGGCTGCCATCGACTGCAGCCACGGTCGCCGTCGGCTCGGGGTGTTCGGAAGGCCCATCACCTGCTCACTGCCTTGGCAAAGGCCCAAAGGCCCATGGCTTCGCAAAGGAATGCCGCACTACTGCATCTCGCTGGCCCACACCCGCTGCGCGCGATGCCAGGCAACGCATGGACGTACTGTCTGGCTGCCAGTCCAGCACCAAATCCAGCGCGTCCGTTGCATCCCATGCGCAGGACCGTGCCGCGCCAGGCACTGCTGTAGTGATCGGCCAGGTGCTGCACACTGCCCTCAGGCAACACTGGAAGGTGCCGTGCTTGCATAGGCCCAAAGCGATATTGCTCCACAGGCATTGTTTCCTTTTAGTGAATCCGATGGGTAGGAACCCATCCGTCGCATATTGTCCGATTTCCATCGGGTGGTGGGCGCATAGCATACGCGTCCATCGTCTCCACGTTGAGATGGTGCAATTGTCATGCTGTCAAGAGCGCAAGGCCGCCCCATAGCAGGCATTGGAGGACAAGTTGGATTTAAACACCTTTGAGTCTCGCGCCACGAGGGCAACAGAGAGTATGTTCTCCTTCGCAGCGTTTGTTGCAGCGGCCGAAGATCTGTCGACGGATCCACGCTATGCCGATGCCTGGCTGGATGCAGAGATCGTGAATGCACTGGCTCTGGCCGCATGGGAAGAGCAGGGACGGCTAAATGGACTGCGCAGTGGCAGCAGACCTTCAGGAAGGATGCCATCCAAGACATGGCCGCATTGATAAACGCCGGCAAAGCGAGCCTGTAGCGCGACACATCCGGCCAGTGCTTGCGATCACGGTAGGTGTCATTGCAACCGTCTGGGATCGGCCAATTCAGGCAAAATCCAGATGATCGGGGCAAGCCTGGCACAGGTCTGCAGGGAAGCCCACTTTGAAGAATGGAACAACACCAATGGCACTGACGAAAAAGGGCGAGTTCATGTACGGGACGACGTCGGGAGACACCCAAGCCGAGCTGCGCAGCTACAGCGTTGCCAATGGCCATGAGGCCACCCGGTTTGCCTCGTCCAAATGCGAGTGCGGCTCCCGGACTTTTGCGCTGCAGACCGACGAAGAAGCCGGCGTGGCCATCCGCACCTGCTCCGACTGCGGGCAGGAACACCTGATGGGCGACAGCGAGGATTACATGGAAGAGGCCACCCCCGAGGGGCACGCCTGCGTGTGCGAGAACGAGGTGTTCGAGCTGGTGTCCGGCGTCTCCGTGTACCAGGGCACGCATGATGTGCGCTGGTACTACATCGCTTGCCACTGCGTTGAATGCGATCTGGTGGGGGTCTTCGCAGACTGGAAGTGTGAAGCGGGTGATGCGGCGGCCTTCCTCGCCAAGGTATGAGTGCGCCGCCCGCAGAGGCCCTATTGGCAGGCTTGAGCGGCCCATCAACCAATAGAGCCCTACCCGCCGCCAGCACCTGCACCATGCGCTGAACGCGGATTAAAGCCCTGCGGCACCCTGCCCCGCCCTTTCCCCCAGGGCTCAAAACCCACTCCCCCCCAGCTCCACAAACAGCGCCTCCCCCGCCATCACCGGCGCCAGCCAGGCCTGCACCAGCGGCAGCTCATACGCGTAAAAGTAGCGCGCGCAATCCAGCTTGCCCTGCAAAAAGGCCTGCTGCCCGGCATCAGCGGCCGCCATGCGCCCATGCGCCTTGAGCGCCATGTCCAGCCACAACCAGGCCAGCGTGACATGGCCGAAGGCGGTCATGTAGGCGGTGGCGTTGGCGAGGGCCAGCTGGGCGTTGCCGCTGGCCCAGGCCGCGTCGGTGGCGGCATGCAGGGCTTGGGTGGCCGCATCTAAGCGATCGGCCCAGGGGGCGCATGCGGGCACCGACCGGGCAGTGGCGACGGTTTGCGCGATCTCGGCTTGCAGCAAGGCCCAGGCGGCTCCCCCATCCATGCGCAGCTTGCGGCCCAGCAGGTCGAGGGCCTGGATACCGTGCGTGCCTTCGTGGATCATGTTGAGCCGGTTGTCACGCCAGTGCTGCTCCACCGCATAGTCGCGCGTATAGCCATAGCCGCCCAGCACCTGGATGGCAAGGCTGTTGCCCTCCTGGCACCACTGGCTGGGCCAGCTTTTGGCGATGGGGGTGAGCACCTGCAGCAGCAGCTGCGCGGCATCGCCCTGCTGCGGCGCGCCGGCGCGCTGCGTATCGACCAGCTTGGCACAGTACAGCTGCAGCGCCAGCGCGCCTTCGGCATAGCTTTTTTGCGCCAGCAGCATGCGCTTGACATCGGCATGCTCGGCAATCGGCACCTGGGGCTGCTGCGCGTTCTTCACCACCTTTTGGCCGGCAGCGACCGGGCGGCCCTGCGGGCGCTGGCGGGCATAGTCACGCGATTGCAGGTAGCCGGCGTATCCCAGCATCGTGGCGCCCAGCCCCACCTGGATGCGGGCCTCGTTCATCATGTGGAACATGCACTTCAGGCCCGCGCCCAGCGCGCCCACACGGTAGCCAACGGCCCCGCCCTGCTCGCCATAATGCAGCAAGGTGTTGACGGTGCCCCGGTAGCCCAGCTTGTGGTTCAGCCCGGCCAGCGCAATGTCGTTGCGCTCGCCGGTCACCTGGCCTTCGGTATCGACCAGGACCTTGGGCACGATGAACAGCGAGATGCCGCCCACGCCAGCGGGTAGCTGGCCGCTGTCATCGGGCACCTTGGCCAGCACCAGGTGGACGATGTTCTCGCCCATCGCATGCTCGCCGCCTGAGATCCACATCTTGCGGCCCGTCAGCCGGTAGCGCGGGCCCAGCGGGTCATCTGCAAAGTCGTCACCATCGGGCACGGCACGGGTCGTGATGTCTGACAGGCTGGAGCCGGCTTGGGGCTCACTGAGGTTCATCGTGCCAAAAAAGCGGCCTTGCAGCTGCGGCAGCGCAAAGGCCTTTTGCTGCGCGGGCGTGCCATGGGCCAGCAGCAGGCCGGCATTGGCCGCTGTCAGCATCGAATAGGCCTTGAGCGCAATGCTGGCGGCCGAGACCATGCTGTTGGCCGCCATATCCACCACGCAGGGCAGCTGCATGCCCCCCACCTCGTAGTCGTGCGACGCAGCCAGCATGCCCGATTCGGCATAGGCGGCGCAGGCTGCCGGTGTGCAGTCAGGCAGATGCAGCTGCTGGCCGTCAAAATGCGGCTCCTGCTGGTCCACCAGGCGGTTGAAGGGCTCGAACTTGTCAGCAGCCAGGCGCTCGCACATGTCCAGCACGGCGCCATAGGTCTGCCGGTCATGGCCGGCATAGCGCGCATGGCGGCTGAGTGCCTCTACCTCCAGCCAGTCGTAGAGCAAAAAATCCAGGGTCTGGCGGATGCTGGCGTAGTCGAGTTGCATGTTAGAACGTGTTGAGGATCTCTACGCAGCGGCGTTGGAGAGCAATCGGGATGGATTCGAAGGGATGGAACGCAGCTTGCACCGGGGTGCAAGCAAGGGCCAGCGCGAAGAAATCGCCCGATTTCGCTCCAACCGTAGGGACACTGTCGCGGCGCGAGGAGATCGTCAGCACGTTCTTAAGCAACCTCAAATAAGGCTGCCGCTCCCATACCGCCGCCCACGCACATGGTGGCCACCACATAGCGCACACCGCGTCGCTGGCCTTCCAGCAAGGCATGGCTGGCGATGCGGGCGCCCGTCATGCCATAGGGGTGGCCGATGGAGATGCCGCCGCCGTTGACATTGAAGCAGGCTGGATCGATGCCCAGCTGGTCGCGGCAGTACAGCGCCTGGCAGGCAAAGGCCTCGTTCAGCTCCCACAGGCCGATGTCCTGCACGCGCAGCCCGTGCTGGGCCAAGAGCTTGGGGACCGCATAAATGGGGCCGATGCCCATCTCTTCCGGTGCGCAGCCAGCCACTGCCATGCCCCGGTAGATGCCCAGCACCTCCAGGCCCCGGCGCTCGGCCAGTACCGAATCCATGACCACGCAGGCCGATGCGCCATCCGACAGCTGGCTGGCATTGCCAGCGGTGATCACACCGCCCTCGATCACCGGCTTGAGCGCCGCCAGCCCTTCCAGGCTGGTGTCGGGGCGGTTGCCTTCGTCGCGGGCCAGGGTCACCTGCTGCAGGCTGACTTCCTTCGTGAGTTTGTCCGTCACCGCCATCTGGGTGCTGAAGGCACGATCTCACGGTCAAACAGGCCAGCGGCCTGGGCGCGCGCGGTGCGCAGCTGCGACTCCAGCGCATAGGCATCCTGGGCCTCGCGGCTGATGCGGTACTGGCGCGCCACATGCTCGGCCGTTTGCAGCATCGGCATATAGGCATGGGCCGCGCGGGCGATGACGGCCGGATCGCGCTCGCGGCTGGCCCATTCCATATAAGACGTTTGCACGGCGGTGATGTTCTCGCAGCCGCCTGCCACCACCACCTGCATGCCATCGACCAGCACCTGCTTGGCTGCGCTGGCAATCGCCATCAGGCCGGAGGCGCATTGCCGGTCTACCGTCTGGCCCGCCACGCTCATCGGCAGGCCTGCGGCCAGCAAGGCATTGCGTGCCAGGTTCATGCCGGCGGTGCCCCCGGTCAGCACGCAGCCGACGATCACATCGTCCACCTCCGCCGGGTCCACCCCGGCGCGCGCCACCGCGTGCTCGATGCTGTGGCCCATCATCTGGGGCGAACGGGTGTGGTTGAGCGAGCCCTTGTAGGCCCGGCCGATGCCCGTGCGGGCGGTGGAAACAATGGCGGCGTCTTTCATGGCGGTGCTCTTCAATATTGATGGGTTTCGGCCTTCAGGCCCTCAGGCGGCTTGCAGGCTGTCAAAGCCCTGGCGCTGTGCAGCCAGCCGCTGCAGCAGTGGCGACACCGTCCAGTAGCCATAGCGGTTGCCCCGGCTGGCGGCATAGTGCTCCAGCCGCTCCACGATCTGCGCCAGGCCAATCTCCTCGGCCATGAACATGGGCCCGCCCTGAAAATCCGGAAAGCCATAGCCCGCCGCCCAGACCACATCGATATCGCTGGCGCGGTAGGCGATGCCCTCGTCCAGAATCTTGCAGCCCTCGTTGACCATGCTGTAGAGCAACCGCTCGACAATCTCTTGCGCTGCCATATCACTGCGCTGGGCAATGCCATGCGCTTGCGCCAGCTCGGCGGCGATGCGGCTGGCCTCCGGGTCAGGCAGCGCGTTGCGGCCCTCGTAGCGGTAGTAGCCCAGGCCCGTTTTCTGGCCAAAGCGGCCCAGTGCAAACATCTTGCGCACCACGGCGCGGTAGCTGGCATCGGGCGGCAGGCCGCCGGCCTTCTCGCATTCGATGACGGTCTTGGCGCCCACATCGAGCCCGGCCATATCCAGCATGCGGCAAGGGCCCATCGCCAGGCCCAGCGCCTGCACCACCTCGTCGATCTGCGCGGGGCTTGCGCCTTCCATCAGCAAGAACTCGGCCTCGCGCAGGTAAACCTCGGCCATGCGGTTGCCGATAAAGCCAAAGCAGACGCCCGAGACCACCGGCGTCTTGCCGATCTTGCCGGCCAGGTCGATGACGGTCTTGAGCACCTGCGGGGCCGTCTCAGCGCCGCGCACCACCTCCAGCAAACGCATGATGTTGGCCGGGCTGAAAAAATGCATGCCCACCACATCGGCAGGCCGTCCGGTGGCCTGTGCCAGTGCATCCACATCCAGGGTCGAGGTGTTGCTGGCGATGATGGCGCCAGGCTTGCAGACCTCGCCCAAACGGCGGCAGACCTGCAGTTTCAGGGCCATGTCCTCAAACACCGCCTCGATCACCAGGTCGCAGGGCGCCAGCGCCTGGTCGTCCAGCGACGAGGTCAACAGCGCCAGGCGCGCGCTGGGCTGCTCAGCCCCCATGCGGCCCTTGGCCACCCGGGCCTCATAGGTCGAGCGGATCAGTTGCAGCCCGCGCTCCAGCCCCGCAGCTGCGGCATCCACCAGCACGGTGCGGATGCCGGCGTTCAAAAAGCACATCGCAATGCCGCTGCCCATGGTGCCTGCCCCAGAATGCCCACCTGCTCGATCTTGCCGGCCGGCACCTGCCGCTCCAGGCCAGGAATTTGCCGGCTGCGGCGCTGTGCAAAAAACAGATGGCGCAGTGCGCGCGACTGCGCCGACGGCAGCAAGCGCTTGAAGGCCTCGGCCTCGGCACGGGCGCCGCTGGCAAAGTCAGCGGTCAGCGCCTGCTGCACGCAGAGCACGATGGCCTCTTTGGCGGGGTACTGCGGGCTTTGGCGTGCAGCCTCCAGCGCTGCCGCAATCGCCTGGCTGTGCTCGCCGGGCGGGGCGCTTTGCGCGCTCAAGCGGCGCGGCTGGCCCCCCTGGGCCAGCAGCTGGCGGCCAAAGGCCAGTCCAAACGCCAGCGGGTCGCCCTCCTCCACCGCATCGACGATGCCGCTGGCCAGCGCCTCTTGCGCAGGCACCGGCCGGCCGCTCAGCATCATGTCCAGCGCCAAGCTGGCGCCCACCAGGCGTGGCAGGCGCTGGGTGCCGCCGGCGCCGGGCAGAATGCCCAGTTTCACCTCGGGCAGGCCCAGCCTGGTTCCCTTTTGTGCCACACGGTAGTGGCAGGCCAGGGCCAGCTCCATGCCAGCGCCCAGCACCGTGCCATGCAGGGCTACCACCACCGGCCGCGTCTGCGCCTCGATGCGGTTCAGCAGCGCATTGATGGCCTCGGCAGAAAACGCCGGGTTGTTGAACTCGGCAATGTCCGCACCCGCAACAAAGGACGGGCCTTCGCAGTAGATCAGCAGCAGCGGCAGCGAGGCATCGGCCTCAAACTGCGCCAGCGCGGCGCTCAGCCCCATCAGCAGGCTGTGCGAGAACAGGTTCAGCGGCGGGTGGGAGATGCAGATACGGCCTATCCCGTCTGCGCTGTGAAAGGTGACGTTGCTCATGGCTGGCAGCTCTTGGTGGAAGATAAAAATGCCCCGCTGCAGGGCGCAGGCAGGCACAGCCCCAGGGCGGATCGGCCAGCAGACAGGCCGTTCCAACACCCAGGGAGCTTGGAGACCCAGGTTATCAGTGCGTGGCGTTTTCCACTGTTGCGCTGGCGTCTGCCGCGCGCTCGCGTTCGCGCTTCTGCGCAAAGTGGTAGCCGCTAAAGCCCTTCTGGATGGCAGCCAGGCAGTGCTCGCGGTACTTCTGGAAGCCGCCGGTAAACATGGTCAGGCCCGGGGCCTTGCCCTGCACATTGGCGCCCACATACCAGGTCTTGGCCTTGGACAGCAAGGTGCGCGGCGCCAGCGAATGGACCAGGTCCATCCAGGCCCGCTCCTCTTGCGCGCTGGGCTCGATGCTGCCGAAACCTTGGGCCTGCATGTGGCGGATGGCAGCGGCCGTCCAGTCCACATCGTTCTCGCTGGTGCGCACCACATTGGCCAGGGCCGAGGGGCCATTGGGCCCCGTGGTCATGAACAGGTTGGGGAAGCCATGCATCATGATGCCCAGGCAGGAGGTCGCACCCTCCTTCCACTTCTGCTGCACCGTCAGGCCGTCGCGCCCTTCCACCTCAAAAGCCAGCAGTGCGCCGGTCAGGCCGTCGTAGCCAGTGGCAAAGATCAGCACATCCAGCTCCACCTCGCCCGACTGCGTGCGCACACCCTTCTCGGTGATGGACACGATAGGGTCCGTGATGCAGTCACGCAGATGCACATGGGGCTGGTTGTAGGTTTCGTAGTAGCCGGTGTCCAGGCACGGGCGGCGCGCAAAGATGGGGTAGCCGCGCGGCTTCAAGGCCTCGGCGGTGGCCGGGTCGTCTACCGCCTCGCCAATCTTGCCGCGCACAAACTCGGCCACTTCCTCGTTGGCTTGCTCGTTTTGCATCAGGTCGGCAAAGGTGCCAGCATCGCCAGGCCGCCTTGCAGCCAGGCATCTTCCAGCAGCGCCTGGCGCTGCGCTGGCGTCACGCTGAAAAACGGGCGGCTCGACTGCGGCCGCACGCCGCCCACATTGCTGTTGCGTGCCAGCTCGCGGATGCCGGCATAGTGGCGCTTGACTTCGGCGACGTACTCGGGCTCCAGCGGCACATTGCGCATCGGCATCGTAAAGCTGGGCGTGCGCTGGAAGACGAACAGCTCACACGCCTGCTTGCCCACTTCCTGCACGATCTGGATGCCGGTCGATCCGGTGCCGATCACGCCCACCCGCTTGCCGCTGAAATCCACCGGCTCATGCGGCCAGCGCGCCGCACGCAGGATCTGGCCGCCAAAGCGCGCAATGCCGTCAATCTCGGGCTCCTTCGGTACCGACAGCGGGCCCGTCGCCATGATGCAGTAGCGCGCCTCATAGCATTCGCCCCGGTTGGTGCGCACCACCCACAGTTGGCGCGCCTCGTCCCAGCGGGCGCTCTCCACGCGGGTGTTGAACTGGTAGTGCTTGCGCAGGTCCAGCCGCTCGGCGACAAAGTGGAAGTAGCGCATCAGCTCGGGCTGCGCGGCAAACTGCTCGGACCAGGTCCATTCCTGCTCGATCTCGGGCGAGAAGGAGAAGCTGTAGTCGATGCTGGGCAGATCGACCCGTGCGCCGGGGTAGCGGTTCCAGTACCAGACGCCGCCCACATCGCCACCGGCCTCGAAGGCCTGGATCTTCAGCCCCATCTCCCGGAACTTGTGCACTGCGCACAGACCGCCAAAACGGCGCCCACGATGACCGCATCCACCTGGTGGATTGTGTGATTGTCCATTGCTCTTTGTCTCCTGCTGGCTGGTGCCGGCCGCCCCGCCACACCGCAGTGGGGCACCGGCTTGATAGGGGATGGCAGCTCGCCTCCACCTTGTTCTCGCTGCATCATGCCTACTTGCCGACCGGTAAACAACAGGGTTTCCCGCAAGCGTTTTGGAGGGAGCAAGTCCAGGGTAATCCCGGGCTTGCGACGCTGCTGCGGCTGCTAAACTTTTTACCTGCCGACAGGTATATAAAACAAAACAAGGAGCAACATGCAAGGGCTAATGCAGCAGCGCGCGCTGCGGATTTCCGGCTTGCTGGAACATGCAGCACGCTTTCATCCCCAAGTGGAAGTCGTCTCCCGCACCCCGGATGGGGAGCTCACGCGCTCGAACTGGCTGACCGTGTCCCAGCGCTCGCAGCGCCTGGCCGCCGCCCTGCTGCGCCAGGGCATGGCCAGCGGTGCACGCATTGCTACGCTGGCCTGGAACACGCACCGCCATCTGGAGCTGTACTACGCCGTATCGGGCGCTGGCGCCGTGCTGCACACCGTCAACCCGCGCCTGTTTGCCGACCAGATCCGCTACATCATCAACCACGCGGCCGATGATTATGTGTTCTTTGATTTGAGCTTTGCCGGCCTGGTGGCCGAGCTGGCGCCCAGCCTCAAAACAGTGAAGGCCTATGTGGCGCTGTGCAAACCCGAGCAGATGCCCGCGATGGACCTGCCCGCCCCGCTGCTGTGCTACGAGGACCTGGTGGCCCAGGACGCGGCGATTTTGACTGGCCCGAGCTCGCCGAAGACAGCGCCTCGTCGCTGTGCTACACCTCGGGCACCACCGGCAACCCCAAGGGCGTGCTCTACAGCCACCGCTCTACCGTGCTGCATTCCTGGGTGGTCTGCGCTGCCGATGGCTTGGCGCTGCGCGCCCGCGATTGCGTGCTGCTCACCGTGCCGATGTTCCATGTCAACGCCTGGGCCTGCCCTATGCCAGCGCCATGTGCGGCGCCAAGCTGGTGCTGCCGGGCCGGACTTGAGCGGTAAGGCGCTGTACCAGCTGATGCGCGACGAGGGCTGCACCTTCTCGCTGGGCGTTCCCACCGTCTGGATGGGCTTTTTGCAGCATGTGGAGAGCCTGCCAGCTGCCGACAAAGAGGCCTTGAAGCTCGAACGCATCATGATGGGCGGCTCTGCAGCGCCCCGCGCAATGATCGACCAGTTCGACAGCCTGCTGGGCGTGACCGCCAACCAGGCCTGGGGCATGACCGAGACCAGTCCAGTGGCCACCATCAGCACCTTGCTGCCCCAGCATGAGGCACTGGCCCGCGACGCGCGCATCGATGTGCACGCCCGCCAGGGCAGGCCCATGTATGGCGTGGATGTGGCCATCTTCAATGACGAGGGCCAGCAGCTGCCGCCCGGCGACCCAGCGCCCGGCGAGCTGCGCGTGCGCGGCCCCTGGGTCATCTCTGCCTATTACGGGCAAGAGGCTGGCTCGGCGCTGGATGCGCAAGGCTGGTTCAGCACCGGCGATGTGGCCCGGATTGATGACGAAGGCTTTGTGCAGATCACCGACCGCGCCAAGGATGTCATCAAGTCTGGCGGCGAATGGATCTCGTCGATCGACATCGAGAACCTGGCGCTGGCGCACCCCGCCGTCAAGGAGGCGGCCGTCATCGGCGTGCACCACGAGCGCTGGCAGGAACGCCCGCTGCTGGTCATCGTGCGCAAGCCCGGCACTGAGGTCAGCGGCCAGGAGCTGCTGAACTTTATGAAAGACCGGCTGGCGCGTTGGTGGCTGCCCGATGCAGTGGAGTTTGTTGACGAGCTGCCCCACACCGCCACCGGCAAGCTGCTCAAGGACCCGGCTGCGCGAGCAGTTCAAAGGCTACCGGCTGCCCACGGCCACCTCTTCGGCACCCGTCGCCACCTAACCTAAACACGCCCGGTACGGCACGGCCCCCTAGAAAGGCCGGCGCACCCGCAGCAGCCAGGGCACCGCCTTGGCTGACCGCACCAGGAGACAAGACATGAACGCCTCACCGCGCAGGCAGCGGCCGCGCGCATCCATCCATTGCTGCCAGCGCGATCTGCTGGGCGAATGCCGCTGTGGATGTGGCCACGCAATCGCTGTACTGATCGATGGCCGCGCCCAGTGGTACACCGCTACTGGCCGGCAGACGGCCGGCAGCAACAGTGGGCGCTGCATGCCCATATCGGCTCGATCGCGCTGTGCCGCAGTGGGCGCTTGCTGCTGGCGCTGGAAGATGACTTCCATTTTCTGGACCCGGACAGCGCCGGATCACCCCTATGGGCGTGCAGGTGCAACACCAGGGCGAGCGCATGCGCCTGAACGACGGCGCTGCGGACCGGGCGGCCGCTTTGTGGTCGGCTCGATGAGCATGACGCCGCAGTCGCCCACCGGCAAACTCTACCAACTGAGCGGTGATGGCCGCCTGCGCGAGCTGGACCAGGGTTTTCAGGTAGCCAATGCCACCTGCTTTAGCCCCAACGCCGCTGGCTGTACTTTGCCGACAGCCCGGCGCGCCAGATCTGGCGCTATGCCTATGACCCGGCCACCGGCGCTTGCGGTACGCGTGAGGCCTTTATTGATACCGCCGCGCTGGGCCTGGCGCCCGATGGCGCCACGTCGATGCCCAGGGCTACCTCTGGGTGGCCATGGTGCTAAGCGGCCAGCTGGCCCGCTTTACGCCCAGTGGCGAGCTGGCGGCCACGGTGGACTTCCCCGCCGATGCCTTCATCACCTGCCCGGCCTTTGGCGGCCCGGCGTTGCAGACCATCTACCTCACCTCGATCAGCAACAGCGGCAACCTGCTGCGCTCCAGCCACCCGGATGCGGGGGCCGTCTTTGTCATCGACGGCCTGGCCGCAACGGGGCTGGAAGAAGCGCGTTTTGACGTACCAACAGCCCACGCTGAGACGTGGCGGACCTCATTTCTATTTTGACCAGGAGACAAACACCATGACACAACGCTTTGCAGCAAGGTCGCAACTCGTGACGGCGGCGCACAGGGTATCGGCCGCGCCATCGTGCAGGCCATCGCGACGAGGGCGGCAGCGTCGGCATTCTGGACCGCGCCGAGGACAAGGCCGCCGAGGTGGCCGCAGCCATCGTGGCCCAGGGTGGCCGCGCCCATGCCTATGGCGGCAATGTGGCCGACCGCGACAGCTTCAGCAGTGCGATTGCCGATCTCAAGCACCGCTACGGCCGCTTTGACATCCTGGTCAACAACGCCATCTGGGTGCGCTACGGCCCGATTGCCGACATCACGCCCGAGGCGCTGCAGCGCATGGTGGGCACCGGCTTCAACTCCATCGTCTGGGGCATCCAGACGGCAGCGGAAGCCATGGACGACGGCGGCAGCATCGTCAACATCGCCTCGGCGCCGCCTTTATCGGCATGCCCCAGGGCATGGTGTACTGCGGCGTCAAGGCCGGGCACTGGGCCTGTCGCGCGCAGCAGCGGCGGAGCTCGGGCCACGCGGCATCCGCGTCAACTCCGTATGCCCTGGCTCCATCCCGACCGAAGGCGTGGGCATCAATGTCGATGCAGAAAAAGTGCGGCTGCGCATCGCCAAGACGCCGATTGGGCCGCCTGGGCACGGTGCAGGACATTGCCCGCGCCGCCTGCTTTTTCGCGTCGGACGACAGCCGCTTTGTCACCGGCGAATCGATGCTGGTCGACGGCGGCGCCACCAGTCCTTCATCTGATCGGAGGCGCCGCGATGACTGCTCCCCCCGAGGGCCGATGCCCCCATCCTGGAGGCGCGCCAGCTCTGCCGCCAGTTCAGCGGCTTCTATGCCGTCAAGGACGTGAACCTGAAAGTCAAGCGCCACTCGGTGCATGCGCTGATCGGCCCTAACGGCGCGGCAAGACGACCTGCTTCAACCTGCTGACCACCTTCTTGCGCCCCAGCTCGGCCAGGTGCTGTTCAACGGCGTGATATCTCGCGCAGCGACCCGGCCAGCGTGTCGGCACTGGGCCTCGTGCGCTCGTTCCAGATTGCAGCCGTCTTCAGCCACATGACGGTGTTGGAGAACGTACGCATCGCGCTGCAGCGCAAGACCGGTGGCACCTTCACCTTCTGGCGCTCGGTCAAGGTGCTGGGCGCGCTGGACGAGCGTGCGATGGACCTGCTGGACAGCGTGGGGCTGACGCGCTGGAAAAAACGTCAAGGCCTGTGACCTGCCCTATGGCCGCAAGCGCGTGCTGGAGCTGGTCACCACCATCGCGATGGAGCCGGAGATGATCCTGCTGGACGAGCCCATGGCGGGCCTGGGCCATGAGGACATCTGGCCGGTGGTGGAACTGATCGGCAAGGTGGCGCAGGGGCGCACCGTGCTGATGGTGGAGCACAACATGAAAGTGATATCGCATCTGTGCGAGACCGTCACCGTGCTGCAGGCCGGCCAGGTGCTGGCCGAAGGCAGCTATGACGAGGTATCGCGCGACCCAGGGTCATTGAAGCCTATGTCGGAGGGGCCGCCCATGCCTGAGAACAACCAAAACGTTAACAACAACACCACACCGCGCCAGATGCTGCAGGTACAGAACCTGAGCGCCTGGTATGGCGAAACCCTGGCGCTCGACG
>NZ_JBHRUZ010000003.1:0-29525 GCF_042647185.1 Comamonas sp. JC664 | reverse complement strand
GAAATGCCGTATTAGATGGTGGGTGACATGTTGCGCAAGGCGCTAGGCAAGTGGGCAGGGAGGAAAAACCATTGCTGCATTCCGACCAGGGCTGGCAGTACCAAAGTCGTGCCTATCGCCGCTTGCTGGCCGATCATGGCCTGGTGCAAAGCATGTCACGTCGGGGCAATTGCTGGATAACGCAGCGATGGAGAGCTTCTTCGGAACTTTGAAGTCCGAGTTCTTCCACCTCAACAAGTTCAGCAGTGTGGCGCAGCTTCAAGAAGGTCTTCACCACTACATCCTATTACTACAATCACCAACGCATCAAGCTAAAACTAAAAGGCCTGAGTCCAGTGCAATACCGGATTCAGGCCTTCAGTCCCTAGCTTCCAACTGTCCAACTTCTTGGGGTCAGTTCACTAGGCGGGTTTGCTGTTTAAGACGGTGGTGATTCAGTGATCACCACCTTTTTTGGAAAAATGCGCGCATCTCGTTGGAGTGCTTGGCATCATGAATAAATGGCGGCACTGACACCGCGAGCAGTAGCGCGGCCAGCGGACCACCCAGAAAAACCCGATGTAGCTGAAGCCAACTGCGCCCGTAATGCTTCCCAGCACGAACATGCCAATTCAGACCAGCAGAGGCACGCATGCGCACCCAGTTATGCCGCACACGGCTTGTTGGAACCGTACAAGCAGTGCCACTTCGCTTCCAAAAGAATAGCTTGCCCAATTCCATTCCCAGGTCCGTGAAGTTCCCAGTCATATGGGTTGTGCGAATGCTTCCACCAGAGGTCTTTGAGCCCACAGCGTTTTGAAGTCCCATCATGAATGAGTAGCAGCAGAACTGTGATGGGAAAAGCGAATGGCGTGTTCCAGGAGAGGGGGACAGCGCCCATCAGACCGAAGGGCAAGAGCATCAATGCCTCCAGCATTAGCGGCAGCGCGTAAACGCTGTAGAGATGCTTTTCTCGACCCCAGTTCACCAAAACAGCACAGACGGCTGCGCCGGTCATGAAGGACAAGATGGCGCCCAGCGCATTCAGAAGCATCTTCATGTTTTCCAGGACCAGGCCATCAGCTATCTGTGACGCGAATCCTGTCATGTGCGAGGTGTACATGTGCAGGACTAGAAAGCCACCCGCATTAACTGCACCAGCGTTGAAAGCCAGTAGCCATCCAAGAGCCAAGTTGGTGGAATTTGCTCGATGTCGGTTTGTCAGGTGTCGAATTCTTCTCATCAAAAATACTCCACGAACCAAGATGCCATATATGCCAGTGACCGACTCGGAAAAGTGACTTGGTCACGAAGGTTGCTTCACATCGATAGCATAGACCCGCACAGGGTTAGGGCCGAAGTGCGGGTGGATGATCGTCTTCACCATGAAGCCGCGCCAAGGAGTATCAGGCGCGAGCAAGATCGTCGCGGGCGGGGTAGCCCGAGGTCAGGATGATCCGGTCATACGCGCGGTCCTCCAGGCGCTTGGCCCAGTATGGTGTGCACAAGCGGAATTCCTCGAGCTTGGTGCCGTCGCGTATGGCCTCGAAGTATTGGCGCTTGAGTGGTAAGTGCAGGGTGGTCATGGTGCAACCTTGGTTAGGTTTCGTGTGTTTTCAAATGAATTTGCATAAAAGCAAAGATGTAATTCGGGAGGTGTACAGTGGATCAGTTCATGAAAGGTGCTGCTATGTCCACTCCACTGAGTTTTTTCCTCTATTCAAGTCGGCTGGCACCTGACTGCGACCCCACTGAGGTGGGAAACATCGTGAAGGTGGCGCGTGAGTTCAACGCCTCGCACGGCATCACTGGCATTCTGGTTTTCGATGGTGAGCGCTTTACGCAATATATTGAAGGGCCTGCGAGCGAGGTCGATGCGTTGGTGGCTAAGCTCCCCAAGGACAGCAGGCATACAGACTTCCTGCACTGAATGCAGGCGACGACCTTGAAGAGCGCCGCTACGCGACATGGTCCATGGGGTACAGCGACGTTAGCCTTGACGAGCTGGACATCGATCTAATGGCCACAATTGATAGCGATGCTGCCTTGAACTTGTTCACTAAGGCTGTTGCTGAGATAGACCGTCTGTAGCCTTTCAACCTTCCTACTTGGCCTGGCCGGCAGCCATGCGGCGCGTTGACAATTTTTCTTGCGCTCTCGCGCATGTGCGATCTGCCTTCCTCTGGCATGTTGCTCCCTGGGGTAATCCATCCGCTGGGCCATTACCTTTGCTGCGGCTTCAAAATCCAGTGCATCAGCGGGTTGAGCTTGGGGTGCCGACTCACTCGGCACCAAGCAGCACAACAGGAGCTGGTCGCATAGGCGTGAGCAAAATGGGCAGGCGGTTGATCAGGGCTTCGGCTAGGCCAGCGCGCAGCTGGTCCAGCAGTGCCGGGATACCTCGTCGCGCAGTTTCTGGAAGCGCAGGTACACATCGGCCGGCATGGCCTTACCCATGTATTCGAGGTGCAGTCGGTTTTTGCTGCTCTCCTGCTGCTCGATTAAATCCCAAGTTGCAGAGCAGGGTGCAGTCTTGAGGGGAACGGAAGGGTGGTTTCAGACATTGGGCTCCAAAAGTGGAAATGCCCGCTCAAGGCGGGCAATGGTACGGGTGAAGCAGGCAGCTACCAAGCAGCTACTGGCAGAGAAAGTACGACGGCCATGGGTTTGACCCAAACTGGCTGGGCCGACAGCAGGAAGGTTTCTCCAGACCAAGCGAGCAAGAGCGTTTCGCCCATGACGTGCGCTATGGCTTCGCCGGCTGCGCGGGCACCGCGTTGCCGATGCGCTCTCGCCAGGCCTGGTCGCTCAGACCATCCAGTTCCAGCTGCTCTTCAGGTCTACCAGACTCTGCAGCGCTGCAAGCTCCAGAGGGTGAATGGGCGGTGCCAGGTGCCGTCTTCGGCCACGATTCTGCAAACCAGCTTTTCAGCAGGCGCTGGCATGGGCCGTGGATCCGCGACCGACCAGCGGCCGTTGTCGTGACAAGCTGATCCGCTGACTGCGCCGGCGGACGTGGCCCAGGGCACTACGCCATAGTGCCCACCAGTGAGATATGCTGCACGGTCGGCATCCATGCCTGAGCGTGGATCTGCCACTGGTATGCGCCTTCGCCCGAGGTGCTGCCTGCAATCACTGTCGGGTCGGCCTGTCCATTCAGTCACATGGCGCTTCCCATGCAACAGGGTGGGATCGCTACCGCCGCGCGGGTCCGCCACCGCCTGGCCGCTGCCGTGGGCACTGGTTACTGCCATAGCAGCTTTGTCCCAGCGGACGATGCGAAATTCGTTTTGTGCTTTGCAGGGCCATAGTGTCGGGGATCGGCAACGCTGTATGCGCCCTGGCCAGGCCCTTGCTGGCCAGCTACTGTGCCGGTGCTGCCATTCCAGCGGCGCACGCGTAGGGCTGGCCATCCTTCCACAGCGAAGACTGCTCAAAGCGCCACAAGAGCAAGGACGAAGCCATGTTCCGGGCCAGCCTGCCAGGGGTGAAGCTCACCCAGGGCGAATATGACCTCTACATGGACTTCACCTACCAGTTCGGCATCACAAACTGGCGCACGAGCTCGATGCGGCGCAACCTGCTGAACGGTGAATACCTGCAGGCCTGCAACGCGCTGCCCGCTGGCGGGGAAGCAAGCGGGCGGGGGATTGTTCGCTGCCGCAGAACTGGGGCCCGAAAGGCTGCAAGGGCGTGTGGACCCGGCAGCTAGAAAGGCAAGCCAAATGCTTAGCAGAACAGGGGTAAACATGGTCTTACACACATGCTGCTGCTCTCTTGCTTGGGATGGCCCTGGCCGCCATTGGCACTTGGAATGTGCAGGCCTGGCGTGTGGGCGCGCAGATTGAATCAATCCGCTCGAGCAAGCAAAAGAAGAATCCACCAGGTCAAATGCGGCGCTGGTGGAAAACACGAAAACTTCGATCAAGGAAAGCAAGCATGCCCAAGACACAATCTACAACGCCGACCGTCTGGCGAATCTCAAGACCGGCATTGATGTTGATGTGCGCGCTGAGCTTGCCGTGCTGAGCGCCTGCACCGCGACACCGACAGCCGAGCCGCCACTTATCGCGCGCAAGCCCAAGCCGACGCAGCTGCCCGCAGCGATCTCGCAGATAAAGCGGCAGCCTCGACCGCCAGCTTGCAGAAGGCCTCGGTGTGGTCGCAATCCTCGGGAGCGACCTTAGACGAAGAGACTCCGAAGTAGCCGCGCTGCGTGACCAGGTGAACATCGAGCGCGGCTGAGCGGTGACGACAGCGGCCAAGCTTGCAGCCGGTAAACACGGTCCACATTGCGACAATCCAATTCCAATGAGTTGTGGATAGCGCAGCTCTATGCTCGGGACACCTCTAACAAAAAAAAATAGAGAAACAGTTGTTTGTAAATGTTAAAAATACTAAACTGATAACTTATTCCAATTTTTAACTGAGGCGTTCGTATGTATCTCTATCAACGCGGGACATTTCTGGGCTTGTCGATGTTATGCATGGCCGCAGCAAATGCTGCCACTCCTACTTACAACCCTGTAGGTGTGCAGCAAAACGTTGCCGTGCAAACGGTGGACAGATGGCGGGTGGTCGGAGTGTTACAAAGAAACATTTGACAAAAACGGGAAATCTATAGAAGAAATATCCACGGCTTGCGGTGGCAAGCAATTGATGATGGCCTGTCGCGCCACCGGGACCAACAGCCTGCAGGTGTTGGCCCAAGCTCCCAAAATCGACGTGATGACGGATACGGGAACAGCCTTTGCTATCACCACCAAGCAATGGAGTCGCATGGTATTTCAATTCGAGCTATTCTGGGGTTTTGCTGCGGAAGGGCAGGCTGTAAGCAGATCAAGTTGTGACACACAAAATTCTTCGGGTGAAGGAAGTGCTACTCGCATGTGTGTTCATACCAATCAAGGCAATTTGAGCGGGGGCTGGAGATGCGGCGGGGCTACTGGGCTGAATGAAAGTTCAGCTTTTGAGCGCGTTTTTTATACCGCCAACGTCACAAGCCCGGACCCTGTTCCGTCCGTGAGTGTTTCAAATGTTGCGGATCGATCGCTGACTGTCACTTGGACTGCTGCGAGTGATAACGGCTCCCCCATCACTAAGTACACGTGACAGGCGTTCCTGGCGGCTCATGCACAACCGAGACCGTGGCCCCTGCCACCGAGCCAGCAAACTTCTTGCACGATCACCGGCTTGACCAATGGTACGCCCTACAAGTTCACGGTCGTGGCAACCAACGCAATTGGTGACAGCGGCGTCACCCGAAAGTGCAGAAGCTATTCCACTCGCAGACGTGATGTTTGTGGGTGCAGGTCCAAACATCACGCTCGCAGGCGGTGTTGTTGCAGCGGCATATTCTCAACCTCTGCAGCTAACAGGCGGCCTGCCTCCATACACCTTCTCCGTGACGGGCGAGCTGCCACCTGGGCTGGCTCTCGACACGGCAACCGCATCATTTCCGGGAGCCCCACGACCACTGGCACTTACAGTTTTCTCGGTCATGGCCATGGATAGCACGGTGCAACCAACACTCGCGGCCAAGGCAGTTCATGTCGCAGAACAAACCTTCAACATCGTGATCACTGCTGCACCAGTGGTTCAAGCTACCCCGACACCAGTACCCGCCCTGGGCGGCGTTGGCATGCTGCTGCTCTCCGGGGTCGTTAGCCGGATCCATAGGCTTCATGCGCCGACGGAAATCCAGCTGATCCCGTAACCCTCTTCGGAGGGTTTTTTTGACATTTGAATAACTGTCGCGTGACGAATGGTTGAAAGCACACGGCGAGAGCCTCCCCGGCGCACTACGCACTGGGGAGGCTATTTTTTCTAACGTGTTTTTAAGTCAGTAGATGCCAAACATAAACATGGCCCCATGTGACGTTAAAACCAAGTAATTTGAATATTATCGTATTCCAATGTCCAGGCTTGGGACATGTTATTAGCAAGACGAGGCCGAAGCTGAAGCCGCTAAGCCTGTTGTTAATAAGGGAATTCTCTTGGTTAATTGTGTCTTGGATTGCAATATTTGCCACCAACTGCCCACTTGGGTTTTTGATTTGATAGGCAAACCAGTTGTTGTCGGCCACATGAATGAATACATCGTACCAAACATTATCTAGTAGCGGACTACCGCAGTTGGGCCACCCCAGACGTAGTTGGTCGCATTACCGCTCGCTGGATCTATGAACCAGGTCTCAGGCTGGCTTGTAACGCCACTAGGGCAGGGATTAGCTGTTGCACTTAGACCACCTACGATCAAGCCCTTGCCTCGGTTTACCATCCCGTGCTTTCAGCTCTTGCCATTGCAAAAAAGTGCGCTCCAGATTTGATGTAATTGTGCCGACAGTTCTGAAACGGACCTTCAATTCTTGCGTGAAGCTCCAGCTGGCTTTTCAGTTGCAAAAGTGTGATGCAAAAATCCAGAATTTGCCCTGGAAATTCGATGAGCTGGTAAAGTTTGTATGCCCCAAGAATAGGTTTCCCGAACTCGATCTACAGGGGTGCCATTGACAATAGCTCTGGAAAATGTGACTTTCGTCGGGTATTCTGGTTTGACTTGAGCGTTTACGCATTATGAATGCAAAAGCCATGCTAAATGGCACTGCCAACTTCAAAAATGACTTTTTAAAATTCATTCTTCTCTCTCCAATAATTTGTATCGAAGCAGCCAGCGTACATCGCATGCAATCATTGCGTCAATAAAAGCGAGAACGAGGCCCGTGCGCGCGAAAAATCGATTTCGGATGACATCGGTCAGATCCCGGCCCCTGTACCTTGGCGCCAAGAGCTCCAATGTGCAATCGCTACCACTCCCCAGATGAAGGCTACATCCAGCAGTACTGGTGGCTGA
Organism: Comamonas sp. JC664; assembly: GCF_042647185.1. Classification (NCBI taxonomy): domain Bacteria; kingdom Pseudomonadati; phylum Pseudomonadota; class Betaproteobacteria; order Burkholderiales; family Comamonadaceae; genus Comamonas; species Comamonas sp. JC664. Next base: position 22,696 of record NZ_JBHRUZ010000003.1, on the reverse strand, counting down.
ACCCCGGTAGCTGGGCCTGGGTGCCGCGATGTGTTCCCACGATCACCGGTGGATTCATCCGTCGCGCGCCGCAGACGACCCTGGCTACAGCAAAGAGCTTGCCGTGGGGAGATGGGGCCTGATCCCTTGGTTCGGCAACGACGCCTGACATCAAGTACAGCACCAACAACGCCCGTGCGAGGAGGTGGTGCGGACAAGGCAGCTTCAAAGACCCGTGGAAAACGCGGCCAGCGCTGCATCATCCCGGCGACCACCTTTGACGAGCCGTACTGGGGGCCATATGAGGCGCAGGTTTAAGAAGTGCGAATGGTGGCGCTTCAAGCGCGCGGATGGCGATCCCTGGGGGCTAGCCGGGCTGTGGAAGATCTGGACAGATAGGGCCACAGGCGAAGTGCATGAGAGCTATACGATGCTCACACTCAATGCTGACGGTCACGAGATCATGGGGAAGATAAACAAAAATGAGCTCAATCCCGATACCAAAAAGCCACTTCCTTGGACCAGCAAGACAAGCGGAGGTGATCCCATCGAGCTGGCTGATGTGGATCAGTGGCTTGAAGGATCAATAAAAGACGCACAAGCGCTGCTCAAGTTTGCCACCGGTGGAAGTGTTCGCGGCAGGGCGGCCTAACCCTCGACATCCTCCACAATCCACTGGTGGATAGTTTGATATGCCTGCCCTGGCATGTCGAGTAGGTGAGGGTGACTGGCCTGCAGGTACTCAGAGAACAGATGGATCTGCTTTCCCGAGTCGTAATACGGAACCAGCCGTCGCTAAGGTCGCGCATGTTCTGGCGCCAGGCCCGCCAAAGACCAATGACTACACCGCGGCGTTCAGAAAGGGACATCTGGCTCCAAGCTTTCATAAAGGGCCACTGCATCAGAAGACAGTGGCGTGCTGTGCAAGATCATAGTGCCCAAGACCGGCATAGCCTCTGGGAAGTCTGGCTTGATGCCATCCCATCGCTCGTGCTCGGTGGTCTGCAGCCACCCTGGCCGTTCTTGATGTGCCAGCGCCAGTATCTTGATTGATCCATAGACACCTCCAAAAGACTGTATATGTATACAGTAAATGGAGCGAGCAATGGAAGCAGTCAGGAAATTTGCGGGTCAAGATTTGCCAGGGCTATACCTGGGTATGGCGACACCTGGCACTGAGCTAGATTTGGAGGGCAAGCGCCGGGTTGGGTGTGATGCCTATGTGCTTCGGCTGTGCTTCAATGGTGTGTACCTGCCGGCTGAAATACTGGCCAGGCGTGCTAAGTCCATGGGAATGCTGCTCAGTACCGCAATGACAGATGGCAGCTTCCAAACTTGGCTGGTAGATCGCAATGAGCCTATGCGGCTCATCATTCATGGGCTGGAGCGTGTCGAGGTATGGCGGCAACGCCAATCGGGGACTCTCCTGTTACGAGGTTTCGAGTTTGACGAGGGAGAGCTTCAGCGCTGGCCGCAAATTTGGATGTGCGGCACCAATCTCCGGGAGATGCATGAGATCTTGGGGAAGATGTCGCACTGGCTCTCCGCGAAATACAAGGAGGTCAAGCGAGGGCCGCACCCTCATGTTCGACCAGGCTAAACTCTACCCAGCCAGAAGCTTGGTCTTCCATTCCCAATTTTCGTATCTGTCTCCGACCTTCTTGAACTGGGTGTAGCGCTGCAAGCTCTGCCAAGAGCGATGCCCTGAAACTTGCGCAACATGAGGAATGTTCCAGCCCATCTCAAACAACCGGCTGATCCCTTCATGTCGAAGGTCATGGAAATGTAGATCTTCAATTCCGAGTAGCTTGCATGCTCGAGTAAAGCTCGTGCTGACAGACTCAGCGTTGTAGGGCCAGATGCGACCCTTTGCCACCTTGCGATTCTGAATGAGCTTGAGAGCTTCTGGCAGGAGGAGGGTGGTGACATCGTTGCCTATCTTTTCACCCGGGTTTTTCATGTCGCGAACGATGACCTCAGAGTTTTCCGCATCCACATCCTCGCCCAAGATGCGGCAGGTTTCCTCCTGTCGGCGCGTGGAGAATAGGCTGAACAGTATGATGTAGGTCATCGGGATAGAATCCTCCCGCTTTCGCTCATAGACCGAGTAGTAGGTCATGAGCTTGTTCAACTCCTCAAGAGTTGGGCGGCGTGTGCGCTGCTTTGACCTGGAAATGAGCCCAAGCTTTTCAGCCACCACGCGTGCGTCTTCACAAGCTTGCTTGTCTAGGGGGTAGCCCGAAGCAGGACGGGCCACAGTGAAAATCGCGGAAAGGTGGGAAAGGTAGTTGCCTCGGGTTTGGGGCTGACTGGTAAGGCCTTCTAGGTACTTGATGACCGTCGCACTGTCGATCTGAGAGCAATGTGTCTCACCAAGCCAAGAGCTGGCAATTGTGCGCAGAACCTGATCCTTGGTCTTCCCGTGTGGCTTGAGCTTATCCCCCAGGTACTCTGGATGACGACAGATAGGATTGGGTCTTCAGGTTTATCAAGGGCGCCAGGTTCCGCAAGCTCTGTCTCGCGCTTCTTGATCCAGGTTTTGGCGGCTGCTTCGCGGTCAAAGGTCTGGGTTTCAGCGTGAACGACCTTGCCACCCTTTTTGACGCGGACTTGGGCGGTGTAGCCCACGCTTCCGTCTTTGCGCTCACGGCGGATTATGGTTCCCATAGTCTCGGTGCAACATTGAAAAATTGTTGCACTGAATGTAGCACCAAAGTGCTAAAAATGGCATGAAATTAGATCAAATGGCATCGAATCAGACAGTTGAAAAATCGTTGGTTTCCATAGGGAAAACGCCTCTTCATTGGCCAGGACGCATGTCCGTTGCGCCGATGATGGACTGGACCGACCGCCATTGCCGCTATTTTCACCGTCTGCTCACGCGCCAGACCTTGCTCTACACCGAGATGGTGACGACCGGTGCGCTGATCCATGGGGATGTGGCGCGGCATTTGCGCTTTTCTGCAGAGGAACACCCGGTCGCCTTGCAGTTGGGCGGCAGTGAGCCCGCAGACTTAGCCCAATGCGCCAAGCTGGCGCAGGACTGGGGCTATGACGAGGTCAACCTCAACTGCGGCTGCCCCAGCGAGCGTGTGCAGCGCGGCGCCTTTGGTGCCTGCCTGATGAACGAGAAGGAATTGGTGGCCGATGGCGTCAAGGCCATGCGCGATGGGGTGGACATCCCGGTAACGGTCAAACACCGCATTGGCATTGACAAAAATGAGAGCTATGCCTTTGTGCGTGACTTCATCGGTACGGTGGCCGAGGCCGGTTGCGAGGTATTTGTCGTGCATGCCCGCAAAGCCTGGCTCAAGGGCTTGTCGCCCAAGGAGAACCGCGAGATTCCGCCGCTGCGCTATGAGGTGGTGGCGCAGCTGAAAAAGGACTTTCCGCAGCTGACCATCGCGATCAATGGCGGCATTGCCGATGACGCCACGGTGCTGGCACAGCTGGACCAGGTCGATGGCGTGATGGTGGGGCGCGAGGCCTACCACAACCCCTGGTGGCTGGCCCGTTGGGATGCGCTGTTCTATGGCGCCGAGCCCAACAACGACATCAGCCGTGAATCGGTCGAAGAGGCGATGGTGCGCTACATGGAGCGCGAGGCTGCCGAGTACGGCACGCACTGGTACGCCATTGCCCGCCATATGCTGGGCCTGCGCCAGGGCATGCCCGGTGCGCGCCGCTGGCGCCAGGTCTGGAGCGACCACCGCATGAAGCATCTGCCACCGCACGAGGTCATGCAAGCGGCCCGCACCAAACCCGAACGCCAAACCGACGCGCCCGTTTTGGTAAATGTTTGATACGGCAATGCCGGCGGCAGCTGGTCGTTGCTGGTCGCTGCCGATCGGTATTGCGCGGCAGCAGAGCGGCGGCATGCCCTATAGCGCCCTCGCGCAGGCCTGATTTTCTTGCTAAATCCCTCTGGTGCCAAAGCGGCAGCGCCTGCCAACTGAAGCTCCGCGCCCGCTGGCAGCCCTGGCGCAGCCGGTAGCGGTTGCTATACTTCCCGCGATATATGCCGCCTTGGGCAGCGCCAATACGGTGCATGCCTGGGCGGCAAAGTGCAGACCAAACAAAGCACAAGGGAAGAGGGATGGGGGAAAAAATCCGCGATGGGCTCTGGGCCTGTTGTTGGCGGTGGGGTGGCTCGGCGCTCACCGCTTTTATCTGGGGCGCTATGCAAGCGCCGTGGCGCAACTGGGCATCAGCGTGCTGTGCGCGGCGCTGTGGCTATGGGGAGGTCCCCTTGCACGCTACGCGCCTTACCTGCTCGGGCCGGTGGTCTTTTGGCTGCTGCGGATGGTTTTTGGCTGTTCGACTACTTTCGGGTCGAGGAAGACATGGATTCGCGCCTGTCCGCCTTTGCCCAGTCGCAGCTCGATGCGCAGGCATCGCAGCCAGCGGCGAGCGTGCAGGCTGCGGCAGCCCCGGCGCTTGCCCCTGTGGCCCAGTCCCTGGTGGCTGCAGCACCCTTGCCTCACCCCAAGTCCGATCCTGCAGCCGATCTACAGGCCGACAAAAAGTCGCTGGCCATCCAGATGGCGCAAAAGCATATTGGCGATGCGCTGGCACACCGGGATATCCAGACCGCGCATGCCGAGGCGGACACCTTGGTCAGGTACCTGGCGCAGCGCAGCCGTAAACCGCAAAACGATCCCATTTGGCGATGGCCTATCTGCTGCAGGGGATGACCTTCTACCAAACCGAACACCTCGATGCCGCGCGCAAAAAACTGCAGATGGGGGTGCATCTGGGCGCGGCTTTTGCCGAGCTGGCGCAACCGGTGCAGCAGGCGCAATCCTGTTTGCAGCGCCTGCGCGCGCCCAAGATGGCGCCGGGCACCACTGCCACCCCTGCACTGCAGCCAGGGCAGTACCCGCTGCTGATGCAAGCGCAGGACTGGGCGCAGGCATTGACGCTGTGTGTGAGCAGACCATTGGCTTGCAGACCGCCCAGAACGGGGATCTGCCCGATCTGGCGCAGCACCATCTGCATGCGATGGAGATAGCCCAGCATCTGGGCGATACGGCGCGGCAACGTGGGCATGGCCAGGCCTTGCTGGCGCTGGCCGTGCGCGAGGGGGCTGCTGTGCCCGCCACGCTGCGGCGCCAGGCGCTGGAACGCCTGGGGAATGGGTACCAAGCGGAGGGGAAGCACCGCCACGCTACGCAGCACTATGCGCAAGCGCTGGCGCTGGTCGATGTGCGCAGCGGGGGCAACGCCGCAGCCCAGGCCTTGGCACTGTGCGCGCTGTTGCAGCGCATGGCCGCCAGCCATGCAGCGCTGGGCGAGACGGCGCAGGCGCTGCAATGCTGGCAGCGGCTGGCGCTGTACGTGGACAGCTTTGACGGCTGGACCAGCAAGGCCAGCGCATGCCCGATCCGGAGGCCGTCTCTGGCATGTTGGCGGACTACGCAGCTTTCGCCACCCATCACCAACCGACACAGGTCAAGCCCCTGGTGCAGCAGGCCTTGCGCATACAGCAGCGCAGTTGCCGGGGTTACTCGCTGGCAGCAGCGCGTGCCTATGAGGTGTTTGCGGATTTTTCTGGCGGCGCACGGGCAGACCGATGCCCGCCGCAGCTACCTGAAAAAAGCGCTGCTGCTGGTGCAGATCTGTGACCCGGACAACAGCGCGCATCTGCAACAGCTCAAAACAGCGATCAGGGAGGCGGCATGAGCGTGCAAGGACTTTTTTATGCGCTGCCGCGCCATGGCCTGCGGGGCTTGCTGGTCGAGCCATCGGCGATGGATGACTACCTGCAGCGCAGTGCTGCGCAAGGCGGGCCGCTCGCCATGCTGGACCAGGGCAGCCTGTGGCAGCAGGACATGCAGCACCTGCCCGAGATCGAGCCCGGTTGTGGCGGTGGAGGGCACCTTGGCCCAGCAGTGCTGGGCCTGGCCGGCCGACCTGGTGACGGACAGTGCGCAACGGCTGGCCGCCATCAGCGCAGCCCAGCTGGTGCAGCGTATGCATGCCTGGCAAAAGACGCAGGATGGCAGCGCGCCCGACCTGGAAGCCCTGCGCCTGTGGGTGCGCCGGCAGGCCGCGTTGCGCGGCTTTTGGCAGGCAGCGGCCCAGCGGCGTGATGCCGTGCTGCTTTATGTGGTGTAGCGCGGGCCGCGCTTAGCCCATCAGCGCCATCAACTCGGCGGCAGCGGCCTCGGGGTTGCCTGCGTTGACGATGGCGCGCACCACGGCGATCGATCCGACACCGCTCTTGCGCACCTGCGCAAACTCTGCTGCCGAGATGCCACCAATAGCCACCTGGGGATAGCTGCGCGTCAATGCGGCATAGCGCTCCAAGCGCGCCAAGCCTTGCGGGACGGTGGCCATTTTCTTCAAGGTGGTCGGAAAGACCGCCCCCATCGCGATATAGCTGGGCTGGGCCTGGCTGGCACGCACCATCTCGGCATAGCCATGGGTGCTGACGCCCAGGCGCACGCCGCTGGCGCGCAGCTCGGCTAACTCTTCGGGGCTGAGCGCATCGAGGTCTTCCTGACCCAGGTGCACGCCATAGCTGCCCGCCGCAATCGCCTGGCGCCAGTGGTCGTTGATAAAGAGCAGCGCGCCGGTGCCAACCACTGCGGCAACGGCAGCCGCAATCTCGGCACTGATCGCCTGGGCATCGTCGGATTTGAAGCGCAGCTGCACCGTAGGCACGCCCGTGCGGGCCATGCGGCCCACCCATTCGGCCGTTGGCAGCACGGCATAGAGGCCCAGCCGCTGGGGGCAGGGCGCAAAGGCCTCAGGCCCGCCGCTGGTCAGCAGGCCAAAATCGGCGGCTTGCGTGGGCCAGGCTGGGGATCGAACTGGCCGGTGCGGGCGGTCTGCGCGCTCCAGGCGCTGGCCAGACATTCGGCATCGATGGCGATAAAGCCCAGTGCGCTGCAAGCGGCCAAGGCGCCGGCATAGACGGCATCGTGCTGGCGGTCTGCGGGCAGCGCGGGCGTGGGTTGCGGCGGAAAGCTGGCAAAGGCGGCCTGGTGGGCGGCGGTGATGGCCTGTGCGATCTGGGCTGGGGTGGCGGAGGCGTGCATGGGCATGGCCTTTTAGTTGCTTTGGTGCCAGAACGGCGTGCCCAGCACCGGGGTGCTGGGTTGGGCCATGTCCTGCGCCTGCATCGCGCCGGCGCGGAAGGCGGCGTGGCCAGCGGTGGTGGCATCGGCAAAGGCGCCGGCCATGGCGACCGGGTCTTGCGACAGCGCAACGGCGGTGTTCAGCAGCACGCCGTCAAAGCCCCATTCCATCACCTGGCAGGCATGGCTGGGCAGGCCCAGGCCCGCGTCGCAGATCAGCGGCACATCCAGGCGCTCGCGCAAGGTCTGCATCGCATACGGGTTGACGGGGCCACGGCCCGTGCCAATGGGGGCAGCCCAGGGCATGACGGCCTGGCAGCCCACATCGACCAGGCGCTGGCAGAGCACCAGGTCCTCGGTGCAGTAGGGCAGCACCTGAAAACCGTCCTTGATCAGGATGGAGGCGGCCTCCACCAGGTTCAAGGTATCGGGCTGCAAGGTGTAGTCGTCGCCAATCAGCTCCAGCTTGATCCAGGGCGTCTCGAACACCTCGCGCGCCATTTGCGCGGTGGTGATGGCCTCTTGCAGGCGCATGCACCCGGCGGTGTTGGGCAGGACCGGCACATTCAGGCGTTTGAGCAATGCCCAAAAATCGCTGCCGGTCTCGGCAGCGTTGCTGCCCTGGCGGCGCAGCGATGCGGTGACCATGGCAGGCTGGGCGCGGGCGACGGCCGCTTCCAGCACGGCGGGCGATGGGTAGCGCGAGGTGCCCAGCAGCAAGCGGCTTTGAAAACGCTGGCCATACAGCACCAGGGCGTCGTCGGAGGAGGGAGTGGCGTTCATGGCAAAGGCCTTGGGTAAATACGGGTCAGGGCCGGGCGGGGGTGGCCCGGCAGATGGCGCCGGCGCTTAGCCGCCAGTGACGGGCGAGATGACTTCGAGCTTGTCACCGGCTTGCAGCTGGCGGCTGTCGTACTGGCCCTTGGGCACAAATTCGGTGTTGACGGCCACGGCAAACGGCGGGCGCGGCTGCAGCTGCGCCAGGGCCACGGCGATGGTGGCGCCTTCGGGCAAGGCGGTGGCCTGGTTGTTAAAGAGAATCTGTATCGTCATTTGTCTAGGCTCATCAGGGGGCTGCGGGCCATCAGGCGCCCGCGAGCAGGCGCACATCCAGATCGAAGCGCGTTGCCAGGGGTGATTGGCCGGTCAGCAGTAGCTCGACCGCGCAGTCCAGCACCGCTGGCGAGATCATGAAGCCGTGGCGGTAGAGGCCATTGACCTCCAGCACCCTTGGCCGCACCTGGCGGATGGCTGGCAGATTATCGGGCAAAGTCGGGCGGCACTGGGTGTTGATCTCCAGGATGCGTGCCTCGGCAAAGCCGCTGTGCACGGTGTAGGCGGCGCTCAGTAGCTCCATCGCCGAGCGCACGCTGGCCGGCGACATGTCATCGGACTCGATCTCGGTGGCGCCGATGACAAAAATGGTGGTCCTGCTTGGGCGCGATGTAGATCGGATAGCGCGGGTGCATCAGGCGCGTGGGGCGGCGCAGCTGCACCTCTGGGGCATGCACACGCAGCACCTCGCCGCGCACGCCGCGCAGCTGGCTCCACTGGGGTTTGGCGCCCAGCCGCGGGTGTCGATCAGCAGATCGGGCTGGCCCTGCGCACCGGGCGAGAAGTCATCCAGCTCGCGCGCCTGGTGCCAGTGCAGGCGCACGCCCCGGGCCTGCAGCGCCGGCACCAGTGCGGCCAGCAGTTGGCGATTGTCCAACTGCCCTTCACCTGGCAGGTAGTAGGCCGCCTGAAAATGGCCCGCCAGCGCTGGCTCCAGCTCGGCGATCTGCGCACGGTCCAGCATTTGCAAAGGCGGCAGCTCCGGAATGGCAGCCTGCGTGCGCTGCAAGATGCCATGAAAGCGCTGGGCTTCGGGTGCGTCTTGCCGGTGCCAGACCACCAGGGTGCCCGCCTGCTGCAAAAACACTGGCGCCTCCAGCTGCGCAAGCAACGCGGGCCAGCGCTGCAGCCCGTACTGGCCCATGCGCACCACGCCGTGCTCGGTCACGGCCGACTCGGCCAGGGGCGCCAGCATGGCGGCGGCCACGCGCGCTGCAGCATGCTCAGCGTCTGGCCCGCCCCGGTCGTACAGATCGATGGAAAAGCCGAGCCCCGACAGCTCCAGCGCCATCAGCCGGCCCAGCAGGCCAGCGCCCAGAATGGTGATACGGGATTGGGGAGAAATGAAGGGCGGAGAGGACATGTTTTGTGCTTGGCAATAGACAAAACAGTGCGCGCAGCTGCCGAAAACTCCCCACGCCAGCATGACCTGGATCGGGTTGCGGAGCGCTACCGTGGCGGCGCGCTCCAGGGTCTGATCTCAGTCGCGCTGCAGCCAAAGCGCTGCAGGGACACCCCTGTTTCGTCTCAAGCTGCATTAAAGCACAGCGCTGCGCTGCAACCACCGTGCAGTGTCAAGCCGTCGTCACAATCGTGGATAATTTTGCCCAGGCCGGGCCAGTGTTGCCCGGCATTGTTTTTGGACTGCAGCCATGGCCTCACTGACCCCATCTTCTCCTGTCTCCTTGCCCGTTATGCCCGGGTGCTGTCGATTGCAGGCTCCGACAGCGGCGGGGGGGCCGGTATCCAGGCTGATCTCAAGACCATGTCGGCGCTGGGCTGCTTTGGCATGACCGCGATTACGGCGCTGACGGCGCAAAACACGCAAGGCGTGCGCTCCATCCATGGCGTGCCACCAGTCTTTCTGCAAGAGCAGCTCGATGCCGTCCTGGAGGACATTGGCTGCGATGCCGTCAAGATCGGCATGCTCCACGCGCCCGAGATTGTCGCCGTGGTGGCTGCGGCGATTGACCGCTATGCCTTGCCCCATGTGGTGCTGGACCGGTGATGGTCGCCACCAGCGGCGACCGCCTGATTGCCGAGGCCACAGTGGCTGAGCTGGTGCGCGAGCTGTTTCCCCGCGCTGCACTCATCACCCCTAACCTGGACGAAGCGGGTTTGCTGCTGGGCCGCAGCTTGGTGCATGCCGACCAGCTCGAGCAGGCGGCGCAGGACTTGCTGGCCCTGGCGCCCAGGCCGTGCTGATCAAGGGCGGCCATTTGCCGGGCGACGAGGTGGTGGACTTGCTGGCCACTGCCGACGGCGCGCGCCTGCGCCTGGCTTCCACCCGTATCCACACGCACAACGGCCATGGCACCGGCTGCACCCTGTCATCGGCCATTGCCTGCCAGCTGGCCTTGGGGCAGCCACTGCCGGCCGCCGTCAGCCTGGCGCGGCAGTACATTCTGGGCGCCATTGAATCGGGTGCCGATGTGCATACCGGCCAGGGCCATGGCCCGCTCAACCATGGTTGGAACCCGCAAAAGCAGGTCATTGTGCGTTGAACACCTGCGCTTGGCGGGTTCTGTAAGCAGCAGTCAAGGTGGCTGCGCAGTTGATTTTTCGTCCATACTTACGTCTAAATGGCTAAATAATTGACGATTTAAAATCGAAATGACCTGAAAGTTGTCAAGATTACGACGGAATGCAATATTTACTGAACATCAAATGGTGTTGCTGTTAATTTAAGTTACTCTCTACGTTTACGATTTAAGCCATTGATATATATCAATAATATGCCGAAAATGTAGCCGAAATCAAGTTTTTGATACATTTCTCATCGTTGTTTTTCATGGGTTAAATCAACCTAGGTAAACAGTGTGTAAACATTTAAATTTCTAAGGCCTGCTGTCAACCGCCTCGTCAGCCCCGGCGTTGAACACCCATCTTTAGGAGATTGTTCACATGACCACCGCAAATGTTTTCAGCATCTGGCCAGAAGACGAACGTGATCGCAAGCGCTAAGCACTGGCGCCAGTAGCTCTTTTTTCCTGCTTGCCGATACTGAATCCGGCAACCCACCCCAGTAGACGGCTCCTCCATGGAGCCGTTACTTGCGAATAGGGCGCGGAAGCTGCACATTCCCGCCCGGATGGACCAAAGACAGTCCATCCGCTCTCAACATGCACCTCGCTTCCGTGGCCATCTGGCCCCAGAAAGGCGGGGTGTTTGTTTTTCTGGCGCAGTTGTAGGGAGATCAGCCTTCAGGCCAGCGCACCAGGCGCGCTGGTTCAGCAGTTGCAATGGGGTTTAAGTGGCAGAGCTGGCTGTGCTGAGGCTTGGTTGGCCCAGCAGGCTGCGCGCTTGCTGGCCCGCATGGGCACGTGAGGCGGACAGGCGCAGCAGGCGCTCCAAGGCGCGGTCCTGGATGCCCCGGCTCTTGAGGGCCGTGTAGGTGGACTCGGCGTAGTCCAAGGTAGTGCCATAAATGCCGCAGGACTGGGCGAAGATGCGGCGGTAGTCTTCTTCGCTCAAGGTGCCCGTGCAGCGCGGGCTGGATTTGGACAGAGTAAAGGCCAGTGCCTTGACGGGGCCGTCTTCGGTCTGGCAATCGAGCCACTTGGGATCGTAGGAATCGGTGGCCATTTCGCGCTGCCACAGGCGGGGCATCATCTCGGGCACATGCTGGCGGGCGATGCGAAACGCCATGCCCGGCAGCTGCCACCCGAAAACATGCCGAACACCAGACCCGGACATTCGGGCGTGCCCCGGTTGATGTGGCTCCACATCTTGAGCGCGCGGTGCCAGCCAAAAACCCGCGCGTGGCGGCATTCCAAAAATTCGAACTCCGGGCGCCAGATCAGCGACCCGTAGGCAAATACCCAGAGGTCGTCTGTTCCTCCCCATTCCTGCATGGTTTGCGCCAACATCTGTTGTGGGCAACGACTGCGGGATGGAGCGACCAAATTCGTCATAGTGCTATCAACCAACAAAGCAAAGTAACAAGCAATTGTTATAGCGCTCGGCGTGAGCCAGCGCTAGCGTTGCCGCGCCCGAGCTTCTAAATTTGCGTTGAAAGCAACAGTCTGGCGGGCGCTGGACGCACTGTGCACAACGCAGCAGGCGGCCAGGGCGATGACAGCGCCCCTGCACCGGCTTGTGCAAAGATTTGCATAGCACGCGGCAGCACGGACGGGTGGCGCAGCCGCCTGTTGTTGCAGGCATGTCGCCAGCTGGTGGGCATGGCAAAGGGCCGAGATTATTCAATGCTATGATGTTCATAGCTGATGCGGTACTCAGCGGTGCTCAGAAACCGGTTTTTCGGTGAATGTTGCCAGCGCGCTGCCGTGTACAGGTGGCTTGCGTGGGGCAAAGCAGCCTGGTTGGCGTTCGACGAGAATGGTCTTCCTATGAATATAGTGATCTTGGACGATTATCAGGATGCAGTGCGCAAAACTGCAGTGTGCATCCGTTCTCGACGCCTATTCGGCCAAGGTCTATACCAATACCGTCAAGGGTTTAGGACAGTTGTCGGTGCGCCTCAAGGATGCCGACATCATCGTGCTGATCCGCGAGCGTACGCATATCAACCGCCTGCTGCTCGACAAGCTCCCCCGTCTCAAACTGATTGCCCAGACCGGGCGCATCGGCTCCCATGTGGATTTGACGGCCTGCACCGAGCGCGGCGTGGCGGTGGCCGAAGGCGTGGGTTCTCCCGTTGCGCCTGCCGAGCTCACCTGGGCGCTGATCATGGCCGCAGCACGCCGCCTGCCGCAGTACATTGCCAACTTGAAGCATGGCGCCTGGCAGCAGTCGGGATTCAAGGCGGCCAATATGCCGCCCAATTTTGGCCTCGGCACAGTGCTGCGTGGGCGCACGCTGGGCATCTGGGGTTATGGCCGCATTGGCCAGCTGATTGCAAGTTATGGCAAGGCCTTTGGCATGGAGGTGCTGGTCTGGGGCAGCGATGGCTCGCGCGCCAAGGCGCTGTCCGACGGCCACAAGGTGGCGCCGAGCAAGCAGTTCTTTTTTGCCAATAGCGATGTGCTGACGGTGCATCTGCGCCTGAGCGAGCAGACCAAGGGCTGCATCAGCTTTGAGGACCTGGCGCAGATGAAGCCCTCGGCCACCTTCGTCAACACCTCGCGGGCCGAGCTGGTGCAGCCCGATGCGCTGATTGCCGCGCTCAACCGGGGACGCCCCGGCATTGCGGCCGTCGATGTGTTCGAGAGCGAACCTATCCTGCAGGGCCATGCCTTGCTGCGGCTGGAGAACTGCATCTGCACGCCCATATTGGCTATGTCGAGCAGGACAGCTACGAGCAATACTTTGGCGTGGCTTTCGACAACGTGGTCAACTTCATCAGGGCCGGCCGTCGAATATCGTCAACCCGGGTGCGTTGCAGGTGCGCCGCTAAGTCGGCTTAGCGCACAAAAAAAGGGCCTGCGAGGGCCCTTGGTGTTGCAGCAGCGCGGTATCACTCCAGCTGCAGTTTCTTTTTCGCAATCAAGGCGTTGTACATCTTGCGGTCGCTGCTGATGCGCGTTTGCAGCGCAGCTGGCGACGCGTCCTCCAAGGTCCAGGCCTGGCGCAGCAGCTGATCGCGGATATCGGCGGTGTTGAGCACCTTGAGCAAGGCCTCGCTCAACTGGCTGCGGATGGCGGCCGGCATGCTGGCGGGGGCCATCAGCGCATTCCAGACTTCGATATTCACATCCTGGGCGCCGATTTCGCGCATCGAGGGCGTCTGCGGCATCAGCTGCGTGCGCTGGGCCGAGGTGACGGCCAGCGCCGCCAGCTTGCCGCTTTGCACCAGCGGCAGCACCGAAGATATGGGCAGCAGCGCGCAGTCGAGCTGGCCGCCCATCAGCGCGCCAACAACACCGGGCGCACCGGTGAAGGGGATGTGCACGGCCTCGAAATGCAGCGCATCTTTGAGCAGCTCCATACCCAGATGGCCGCCCGAGCCCAGGCCGGTGGAGCCATAGCTGGCGGCATTGCCTTTTTGGCGCAGGCTGGCGAGCGCCTTGTCGGTCTGCGCACCCGCTCTGGCGGGCACCACCCAGGCCAGCGGCGATACGCCCACCAGGGCGAGCGGCGCAAAGTCCTTGACCGGGTCGTAGGGCAGCTTGGCGTACAGCGCCTGCGACGAGGTCAGCGGGCCATTGCCCACAATGCCAAAGCTGTGGTCATCGCTCGCGCGGGCCACCTGGTCAGCGCCGATATTGCCGCTGGCACCGGGCCGGTTGTCGACCACCACGGGCTGGCCCAGGATCTGCGCCAGCGGCTGGGCGATCATGCGCGCCTGCATGTCGGCGAGGAGCCCGCCGGGTAGCCAACGATAAAGCGCAGGGGTTTGCTGGGCCAATGGGCCTGGGCTGCATGGGCGTTGGTCCAGCCCGCAGGCAGGGCAGCGGCGGCGGCAAAGCCCGCCAGGGATTGCAGCAAATGGCGACGGTCGATGGTCATGAATAACAGGGCAGGGTGATAACTGGCGGCAATCCTACCCCAGTCCAGCCGGTCCCTGCTGCTCACCTTGTCCGCCAGGCGGCTGCGGCCGGGCGCCAATGAAGCGCGACAAGCCCGCGCGCACAGTGCAGCGGCGTGGCCCGGGCCATGCAGTATGATTTATGCTTTGTCACCGGCCGTCGCACAGTTTGCTTGCGTAGGCAAAAAATCCTGATCCATGAGCCGTTTACGCACCCGACGCCCCAATTCCTCCTCTTCAGCACAGCCCGCAGGCGCGGCGCATCCATCGCCATGGCCGGGCAGCCCGCAGCCCGCTGGCGGCCCAGGGTCTGTGCGCACAGCACCCGATGCCAGCCGGCGCACGACCTGGCTGCTGCTGGCCATCTGGATTGGCGTGATGTTGGCGATCTACCTGGTGACCGAGGTCTACCGCAAGCCCAGCGAAGGCAAGGTCATGGCCCATGGCGTGCTGGAGATTCCCCGCGACCGCGACGGGCACTTTCGCGTCGCAGGCTCGGTCAACGGCGTGCCGGTGCAGTTCATGGTCGATACTGGCGCCAGCCTGATCAGCATCACCGATACGGTGGCCGAGCGTGCGAACTTGGGCGAAGGCGTGCCGATCAGCTTTCAGACGGCCAATGGCGTGCGCCAGGGCATGATGAGCCGGGCCGAGCGTATCGAAGTGGGGCCGCTGGCCGTCAACGACTTGCGCGTGGGCACCGGTTACACCGGTGAGAGCGCACGCGATGCGCTGCTGGGCAGAACTTCCTGCGCTACTTTGATGTGAGCATCTCGGGCAATAGCATGGTGCTCAAGGCCCGCGATAGCGAGTCGGCGCGCTGACTCTGGAGGCCTGCTCAGCCCATGTCCGGCTTGCAGTCAAACGCCGCCTGCAAGCCATTGTTGCCATCGGGCAGGCGCACGGCGGCTGGCGATGCGCTGGCCTCGTACAGGCCCACGCAGTGCTGCGCTGCCAGCGCACGCGCCAATTGCAGTGCGGCCTTGGCCTGCGACGGCTGCACGGCCACAAAAACTATATTGCGGCCAATGCTGTAGTCGGCGAGCAGACTTTTGTCTTCGGGTGGGAGTTCTTCCCGGTAAGGGCCTGACCGGGGGGAAAGCGCTGCATCATATCTAGGCACCAGGCTTTGAGCGACAAGGTGGCGACGGCCGGGTCCTCATAGTCATGGTGCTCAGGCCATTCGGTCTGCGCCTGGAACCAGAGACCAAAGGCCGACGCCTCCTTGGGCGCGGCAGTGGGCGCAAAAACCAGCAGATGGTAGCTCATGGTGTGGTCTCCCGGCAATGATGCCCCGAAGCCCATTTAACCAAAGCTGCTGCGTGTTGGGTGTGCGATTTGTCCTACGCCCTGCCATGGGCAAGCTGCGGCGTCGTCGGACCTCGCATGCCCAGCGCGCGGTGGGCAGGCGGTGTGGCTGGGCTTACTTGGTGCCGAAGATGCGGTCGCCCGCGTCGCCCAGGCCCGGCAGGATGTAGCCGTGGTCGTTGAGCTGGCGGTCCACGGCGGCCGTGTAGATGTCCACATCGGGGTGGGCGGCCTGCATGGTCTTGATGCCTTCAGGGGCTGCGAGCAGGCACATGAACTTGATCGACTTGGGCTGGCACTTGTCCTTGAGCTGCTGCACGGCGGCGGCGGCCGAGTTGCGGTGGCCAGCATCGGGTCGACAACGATCACATCGCGCTCGCCCATGTTGTCGGGCATCTTGAAGTAGTACTCGACGGGTTGCAGCGTTTCGGGGTCACGGTAGAGGCCGATGTGGCCGATACGGGCGCCGGGCACCACGTTGAGCATGCCGTCGAGAAAGCCATTGCCCGCGCGCAGGATGGAGACCAGGGCCAGCTTCTTGCCATCGATGACCTTGCCGACCATCTTTCCATCGGGTTTCGATCTCAAGATCCTGCAGCGGGAAGTCGCGCGTAATCTCATAGGCCATCAGGGTGGACAGCTCGCCGAGCATGCGGCGAAAGCTGTTGGTCGATGCTTCCTTGCGGCGCATCAGGGTGAGTTTGTGCTGGACCAGCGGGTGGTCGATGAGGTGAACGGTGCTCATGGTAGTTGCCAATGTCATTTTTGGCCGCAATGGTAGCAGTGCCGCTCTGTGGCCGTGCGCTGCCGGTGAATATATTTACCGAATGGTAGGCTTTTGCAGGGCCCATCGTCGCCAATCGCCGCTATTCGCCGCTCAGGCGCTGCCCAGCTATTGCGCGTAGCGGCCCAGGTCCACATTGCCGCCGCTGATCAGCACGCCCACGCGGGCGCCCTGCAGATCGACGCCGCCAAAGCGGGCCCCGGCCAGGCTCAGCGCGCCGGTGGGCTCGACCACCCATCTTCATGCGCTCGGCATAAAAACGCATGCAGTCCACCAGCTGCGGGTCACTGGCGGTGACGATGTCGGTCACATCGCGGCGGATGATCGCATAGGTCAGGTCGCCAGTGCCTGGGTCTGCGCGCCATCGGCAATCGTGCGGGGCGTGGCGATCTTGACGATCTCACTCTTGCGCAGCGATTGCTGGGCATCATTGCCGGCCTCCGGCTCCACGCCATAGACCTTGCACTGGGGTGCCATGGCCTTGGCCGACAGCAGGCAGCCCGACAGCAGTCCGCCGCCGCCCAGGCAGACAAACAGGTAGTCGAGCTGGGGCACGTCCTGGAACAGTTCCATCGCGCTGGTGCCTTGGCCGGCAATCACATCGGCATGGTTGTAGGGCGGCACCAGGGTCATGCCACGCTCCTGGGCAATGCGCTGGCTGATCGCCTCGCGGTCTTCGCTAAAACGGTCATAGGTGATGACCTCGCGCCATAGCCGCGCGTGGCATCGAGCTTGGCCGCCGGGGCGTCTTCGGGCATCACGATGGCCGCGGGCATGCCAGGATGCGGGCCGACAGCGCAATCGCCTGCGCATGGTTGCCCGACGAAAAGGCCAGCGCGCCGCGCTGCGCCTGCTGCGGCGAGAACTGGGCCAGCGCGTTGTAGCCGCCCCGAAACTTGAAGGCGCCCATGCGCTGGTAGTTCTCGCACTTGAAGAAGAACGCTGCCCCGTCAATTTGTCGAGGGTGGACGAGCGCAGGACCGGCGTGCGGTGGCAACGCCCTGCAGGCGCTGGGCAGCGGCCTGCACATCGTCAAAAGTGGGGAGCGGGGTGGCGGTGGCGTTCATGGTCGATCAGGGTGGCAGAGGCATCGAGGGATTCATGGTAGTGGCTTTTTGGCGGTTTGGTGTCGCTCTGGTGGTCCGCCTTGGGGTGCTGCAGGCTGCATGCAGCGCTGCGGGTCGCTGCGGCGCCCGACACCTGGCTCGCGAGGCTGGCAGACAAGCTTGTGCGCAACGCTGGCGGGCAGGCTGTAACCACCGTTGCCTATAGGCGTTTACGTATAATCGGCCGCTTGTATCGGCTTATGTTGCTAAAGGTTGGGGTATGTGGAACAAAAAAATTTGCGCTGGCCATCGGTGCCGCAGCGGTCTCGGTGTTGGCAGCGGGCGCGGCGCAAGCGCAGGGCCGTGATCTCGTGGTGGCCTCGAGCGCGACCTACGCACCTTTTGCGTTCGAGAACAAAGACAAGCAAATCGTGGGTTTTGATATCGACATCGTCAATGCCATCGCCAAGCAGCAGGGCATGAAGCTGCGCATCGTCAACACACCGTTCAGCAGCATCTTTGCCTCGCTCAACAATGGCGATGTGGACTTTGTCATCTCCGGCGTGACCATCAACGACAAGCGCAAGCAGAGCTTTGATTTCTCCCAGCCTTACTTTGATGCCCGCCAGCTGATTGCCGTACCCAAGGACAGCACGGTGGCCTCGCTCAAGGACCTCAAGGACAAGAAGGTGTCGGTGGTCAGCGGCTCGACCGGTGACGATGTGATGAGCCGCGAAGTGGGCAAGACCAGCCAATATCCGCCGCTTCGAGAGCACACCGCTGATCATCTCCGAGCTGGCCGCCGGCGGCGTCGATGCGGCGATTGGCGACAACGGCGTCATCGCCTACCGCGTCTCGCAGTACCCGGCGCTCAAGACTGTCGATGATGCGAGCTTCCCCAAGGAGCATTTCGGCATCGTCGTGCGCAAGGGCGACAAGGCCCTGCAAGACAAGATCAACGCCGGCCTGGCCGCCATCCGCGCCGATGGCAGCTACAACGTGATCTACAAGAAGTGGTTCAACCAGGACTACAAGCCCCAATAAGGCAAGGCTTGGCGCAGTTGCAATGACGGCCCTGTGGCCGTCATTTTGTTTGAAGGAATGGATTGATGGACAACAACACCCCCGTAGAGTGGTTCGGCTGGTTCCGCCCCGATATCCTGGTGGAATACAAGCAGATGTTTTGGCAGGGTGCCATGGTCACCATCGGCATGACGGTGGCCTGCGTGATCATGGGTTGCGCGCTGGGCCTGATGCTGGCCCTGGCACGCCTGGCCGACACGCGCCACCACCCTGGAAGGGCGTGTGCAAATACCTGCTGCGCTGGCCATCGACGGCCTATGTCAGCTTTTTCCGGGGCACGCCGCCTTTGTGCAGATCTTGCTGATGCATTTTGCCGTGATGCCCTTGTTCGTGCACCCGGTCAACGGGCTGTTCATCAGCGGTGACCTGGCGCGCACGCTCAAGCAGGACCATGGCGCGCTGATGTCGGGGGTCGTGGCCTTGACGCTGAACTCGGCGGCCTATATCTCCGAAGTGTTCCGCGCCGGCATCCAGTCGATTGCGATGGGCCAGAAGCAGGCGGGCATGTCGCTGGGCATGACGCATGGCCAGATGATGCGCTATGTGGTGATTCCGCAGGCCTTTCGCCGCATGCTGCCGCCGCTGGGCAACAACATGATCTCGTTGCTCAAGGACACCTCGTTGGTCTCGGCCATCGGCCTGGCCGAGATGGCCTATGCCGCGCGCACCGTGGCCGGCGCCTATGGCCGCTACTGGGAGCCCTACCTCGCTGTGGCGCTCGCCTATTGGCTGATGACCTTTATGCTGACCCTGGGCCTGCGGGCACTGGAAAACCACCTGGCACGCACCGATCGCACTTGACTGCGCAGCGCATAAGCGAAAAAAAAGCCGGCATTTGAACTGCACCCCAAAAGTTGGACATCCATCCAACCTTTGGGGTGTTTTTCATGGCGAAGTACGACGAGAGTTACAAGCTGGAAGTTGTCCAGGGCTACGTGCAGGGCAGCATGGGTTCAGAGCACTGGCCCATGCTCACGGTCTCGACCAAGCGACAGTGCGACGTTGGGTAAAGAGCTACCAGCAGCATGGCCTATCAGGGTTGCGCAAGAAGTTCAGTCGCTACAGCGCTGACTTCAAACTGGCAGTGTTGCAGCGGATGTGGCGAGATGATCTGTCTGCACGAGAGACGATTACCTTGTTTGATATCCGGGGTGGCACGGGTGTCATCAGCGCCTGGGAGCTGCAATATCATGACGTTGGGCCGCAAGCACTTGCACCCGGCCAAGAGGACGCTCCAAGAAGATGCCAAACCCACCCACAGCCAAGCCCGCACAGGCACAAGCAGTTATGTCTGCGGACGACACGCGTTCGCACGCAGATTTGCTCAAAGAGGTGAAGTACCTGCGCGCGGAGGTGGCGTACCTAAAAAAATTGGAGGCCTTGGTTCAGGCGAAAAAACAAGCTGCGCAGAAAAAGCGCGGATAGTGCTTGAGCTAAGGCCAGATCACGACCTCAAGGACTTGCTGCGGGCAGGTAAGCTGGCGCGCAGCACCTTCTATTACCAGGCTCAAGTGCACAGGAGAGGCGACAAATACGCTGAGCTCAAAGCTCAGATCCGATCTGTCTACGAGCTTCACAAAGGATGCTATGGCTATCGGCGCATTGCGCTTGAACTCAAGCGCAATGGCTGTCATGTGAACCACAAGAGCGTGCAGCGCCTGATGCAGGTAATGGGGATGAAGTCCCTGGTTCGGCCCAAGAAATATCGCTCCTATCGCGCCGGGCAGCACGCGGACGTGGCCAATGTGTTGCAGCGCCAGTTAATGGCCGAGCAGCCTAACCAGAAATGGGTGACGGACGTGACAGAGTTTCAACGTCTTGGGTAAAAAGCTATACCTGTCGCCTGTCATGGATCTATTCAATGGCGAGGTGGTGAGCTATCAGATGAATACGCAACCGCGCTTGAAGATGGTGGGTGACATGTTGCGCAAGGCGCTAGGCAAGCTGGGCAGGGAGGAAAAACCATTGCTGCATTCCGACCAGGGCTGGCAGTACCAAAGTCGTGCCTATCGCCGCTTGCTGGCCGATCATGGCCTGGTGCAAAGCATGTCACGTCGGGGCAATTGCTTGGATAACGCAGCGATGGAGAGCTTCTTCGGAACCTTGAAGTCCGAGTTCTTCCACCTCAACAAGTTCAGCAGTGTGGCGCAGCTTCAAGAAGGTCTTCACCACTACATCCATTACTACAATCACCAACGCATCAAGCTAAAACTAAAAGGCCTGAGTCCGGTGCAATACCGGATTCAGGCCTTCAGTCCCTAGCTTCCAACTGTCCAACTTCTTGGGGTCAGTTCAATTGCCGGCTTTTTCTTTGCCTGCGCCCTGTAAGGCCTGCCAGGTTTGCCAGGTCACACAGGCGGGCAGTTTTATTTTTTGCCACCCATGATGCTGCCCAGCACGCCGCGCAGAATCTGGTTGCCCAGCTTGGTGCCAAAGGAGCGGGCGGTGGATTTGGCCATGGACTGCACGATGCCGTCCTTCTTGCCGCCGCGCGGACCGGTGGTGCCAAACAGGATGTCGTTGATGCTGCCCATCAGGCCGCCTTCCTCTGGGGCTGCGGCACCACCTGCTGTGCCTGCACCGGCCTTGCCGCCTTGCTCTGCCGTGGCCTGTCCGGCTCGTGCCTTCAGGATCTCGTAGGCCGACTCACGGTCCACCGGCGCGTCATAGACGCCAGCGACCAGCGAATTTTTCAGCAAGGCCTGGCGCTGCTCGGTGCTGATGGGGCCGATCTGGCTGCCGGGCGGCAGCACATAGACGCGCTCGGTCACGCTGGGGCGGCCTTTTTCGTCGAGAAAGCTCACAAGCGCCTCGCCCACTGCCAGTTCGGTGATGGCCGCTTCGATGTTCAAGCCCGGGTTGGCGCGCATCGTGGTTGCGGTGGCCTTGACGGCTTTCTGGTCGCGCGGCGTGAAGGCGCGCAGCGCATGCTGCACGCGGTTGCCCAGCTGGGCGAGCACGCTGTCGGGAATATCCAGCGGGTTTTGCGTGACGAAATACACGCCCACGCCTTTGGAGCGCACCAGGCGCACCACCAGCTCAATGCGCTCTTGCAGCACCTTGGGTGCGTCATTGAACAAGAGGTGGGCTTCGTCAAAGAAAAACACCAGCTTGGGCTTGTCGGGGTCACCAATTTCCGGCAGTTTCTCGTACAGATCGGACAGCATCCACAGCAAAAAGGTGGAATACAGGCGTGGCGAATTCATCAGCTTGCCGGCCGCCAGGATGTTGATCACCCCTTGCGTGCCCACGGTCTGCATCATGTCGTCGATGTTGAGCATGGGCTCGCCAAAGAAGTTGCTGCCGCCTTGCTGCTCGACCTGCAACAGGCCGCGCTGGATGGCGCCCACGCTGGCCGAGCTGATGTTGCCGTAGTCGGTGGTGAACTGCTTGGCGTTTCTCACCCACATAGGAGAGCATGGCGCGCAGGTCCTTCAGGTCCAGCAGCAGCATGCCGTTGTCATCGGCGATCTTGAAGACCAGGTTGAGCACGCCCATCTGCGTGTCGTTCAGGTCCAGCATGCGGCCCAGCAGCAGCGGGCCCATGTCCGAGATGGTGGCGCGCACCGGGGGCCTTGCTCGCCAAACACATCCCACAAGGTGGTGGGGCAGGCCTTGGCGTGTGGGCAGGTCAATACCACGGTCTTGCAAGGTGGCAGCGAGCTTGCCGCCAATCTGGCCTACCTGGCTGATGCCGGTCAAATCGCCCTTGATATCGGCCATGAACACCGGCACGCCAATGCCCGAGAATCCCTCGGCCAATGTCTGAAGGGTTACAGTCTTGCCCGTGCCGGTCGCGCCGGTGATCAGCCCGTGGGCGGTTGGCGAGGGCCGGAAGTAAAAAACACTCCGTTGATGCCATTTTTGGCAACCAGTAGGGTTCAGCCATCGTAGGTTTCCTCTCCAGCATCAAAGTCAAAAGTAAAATCGCAGTCTACTAGATAAAACAATAGCAAAGGAAATTCCTGTGCATGGACACAGCAAATGGGCCAATATTCAACACCGCAAGGGTCGTCAGGACGAAAAACGCGCAAGGTATTGACCCTATCATTCGTGAAATTATGTTCGCTGCGCGGCAGGGCGGTGCGGATTGAGCGCCAACCCGCGCCTGCGTCTGGCGATCGACAAGGCCAAGGCGGCCAACATGCCGGCC
>NZ_JBHRUZ010000002.1:0-30371 GCF_042647185.1 Comamonas sp. JC664 | reverse complement strand
CTCAGTTGCTGGTCGGCACCTGTTCGTTGTCGCTGTCCGTATCGCCCTGGCCTTCGTCACCGCTGCACCGTCTTCGACAGCAGCTCCACCAGCTCGCGGGCAAAGGAGGGAGGATTTCGAGGTTGCGCACCACGATCTGCATCTCGCGGTTGGACCATTCGTCCGAGATGCTGATGATGCGGATGTCCATGCTGCGCGCGTGGCGGCGGGCAGCGGATTCGGGCAGGATGCCGATGCCCACGCCCGCTTCGATCATGCGGCAGGCGGCCTCGAAATTGCCCACCTGGATGCGTTGCTTGATCGGGCGGTGCAGCAGGTCGCTGTGCTGGCGCAAGAACGCGTGGATGGCGCTCGATTCATGCAGTCCGATGTAGTCGTACTCCAGGGTGTCGCCAAAGGCCACGGCCTTGCGCCGGGCCAGCGCATGGTCGGCATAGACGACGAGCACCAGGCGGGTCGCGCCGGTAGGGCATCGCGACCAGGCTTTCGGTGCGCACCTGGCCGGCGACGATGCCGATATCCGTCTGGCCTTCACACACCACGGCACGGATGATGTCGTTGGACAGGCGCTCGCGCAGGTCGATATCCACATCCGGGTGCTTGCGCAGGTAGGCGCGCAGCACCGGGGGCAGGAACTCGCCCAGCGCCGTGGTGTTGGCAAACACGCGCACATGGCCCCTTGATGCCACGCGCGTACTCCTGCATGTCGCCGCGCAGATGCTCGATCTGGCCCAGCACGGTGCGCGCATGCTGCACAAAGGCCTGGCCCGGCAGGGTCAGGGTCACGCCCTGGCTGGTGCGGTACAGGAGCTTGACGCCCATGCTCTCTTCCAGGTTCTTGATACGGGTGCTGGCCGCCGGCAGCGAGATGAACGACAGCTCGGCCCCCCGCGTCATGCTGTTCGCGTCTGCCACATGCACCATGAGGCGCAGATCTACCAAGTCAAAATGCATTGCCATGGCGCGATTGTAGGCGCTGGGGGTCGGCCACCCCCCGTGCGCAAGGCCCGGCTTGTCACCCAGGTTGGTGGCCGCCGCTTGAGATCAGCATTCGACGATGTGCACGGCCAGCCGCCCAGCGAGGTCTCCTTGTACTTGCTCATCATGTCGGCGCCGGTGGCGCGCATCGTGGCGATCACGTTGTCCAGGCTCACGACATGCGAGCCATCGCCGCGCAAGGCCATGCGTGCGGCATTGATGGCCTTGACGGCGGCCAGCGCGTTGCGCTCGATGCAGGGCACCTGCACCAGGCCGGCAACCGGGTCGCAGGTCAGGCCCAGGTGGTGCTCCATGCCGATCTCGGCGGCGTTCTCCACCTGCGCTGGTGTGCCGCCCATCACCGCGCACAGGCCTGCTGCCGCCATCGAGCAGGCCACGCCCACCTCGCCCTGGCAGCCCACTTCGGCGCCCGATAATCGAGGCGTTTTCCTTGTACAGCATGCCGATGGGCCTGCGGTCAGCAAAAAGTCCACCACGCCGGCCTCGCTGGCGCGCGGCACAAAGCGCCAGTAGTAGTGCAGCACGGCCGGCACAATGCCGCAGCGCCATTGGTGGGGGCGGTCACCACCCGGCCGCCGGCGGCGTTTTCCTCGTTCACGGCCAGTGCAAACAGGTTCACCCAGTCCATCACCTCCAGCGGATCGGTGCTGGCACCGTGGGCATGCTGGGTCAGTCCTTGGTAAAAGCCGGCCGCACGGCGTTTGACGTGAGCCCGCCGGGCAGGCGCCCTTCGGTGCGGCAGCCGCGTTGTACGCAGTCTGCATGGCCTGCCAGATCTTGAGCAGGCCGCTGTCGTTGTCGGCATCGGCGCGCCAGTGGCGTTCATTGGTGCGCATGATCTGCGCAATCGGCTGCTGGTGGCCTGCGCCAGCTGCAGCAGCTGCGCGGCGCTGTGAAAGGGCAGGGCAGCACCTCGGTATCGGGCGCCAATCGCCTGCTGGCGCTCGGCATCGTAGGCGGCCTCTTCGCTGACGATAAAGCCCCCGCCCACCGAGTAGTAGGCCTGCGCGTCGACCAGCCCATGCTGCGCATCCCAGGCCTCCAAGCGCATGCCATTGGGGTGGAAAGGCAGGCTGACCTCGCCAATCAAGAGCAGGTCGGTGGCCGGGTCAAACACGATGCGCTGCTCGCCATTGAGCAGCAGCTGCCCGGTGCTGTGGACTTCGGCAATCAGCGCATCGATGGCATTCACATCCACCGTATCGGGGCATGGCCGGCCAGGCCCAGGATCACCGCACAGTCACTGGCGTGGCCGATGCCGGTGGCGCCCAGGGAGCCGAACAGCTGGCAGCGCAGGCGTGCCACCTGCGAAAGCTGGCCTTGGCGTTGCAGGCGCTGCACAAAGGCATGCGCGGCGCGCATCGGGCGACCGTGTGCGAGCTGCTGGGCCCGATACCGATCTTGAACAAATCAAACACGCTGACGGCCATGGCTACTTTCGATCATTTTTGCAACTGCAGACTGGCGCTGAGGATAGCGCTGATCTGCGCCTTGGCAAGCGGATAAGCACCCATCACGCCCCAAACTGGCATGTGGCCCCAGGCGGCTGGCGACAAAGGCATCGGCATGGGCGGGCGCTGCGTGCTGCCGCATCAGGCCCGCCTGCGCCACCAGCACCAGCTGCTGCACCATTGGCGCGCCTGCGCTGCTGCGCCCAGGCGTCTTGCGCCATGGCCTGCCACTGGCCTTGCAGGCGCGCCAGCGCTTGTTGGATGGGCGTGTCATCGGCTGCCATGCGCTGCAAGTCCAGCCACAGCGCGTCGCGCAGGTCAGGCTCGCGCTGCAGGGCTTGACCACATCGAGGCACATCACATTGCCCGAGCCCTCCCAGATCGAATTGACCGGCGCTTCGCGGTAGATGCGTGCCAGCGCCGAGCTGTCGATATAGCCATTGCCGCCCAGCACTTCCATGGCCTCGGCGCTGCAGGCAAATGGCGCGTTTGCAGACCCAGAACTTGGCCGCTGGCGTCATGGCGCGCTGCCAGGCCTGCGCGGTGGTCTGGCCCGGGGCGCTGCTGCCCTCAAAGGCCTGCGCCAGCTGCATGGCCAAGAGCAGCGCTGCCTCGCTCTCCAGCGCCAGGTCGGCCAGCACCGATTGCATCAGCGGCTGCGCGATGAGCGCCGCGCCAAAGGCCTGGCGGTGCCGGGCGACCACAGCGCCTGCACAGTGGCCTGGCGCAGCAGCGCGCAGCTGCCCAGCACGCAGCACAGCCGCGTGACCGTGGCCATCTCCATGATGGTGGCAATGCCCCGGCCTGTCCTCGCCCACGAGCACGCCATAGGCGTCGTCAAGCAGCACCTCGCTGCTGGCATTGCTGCGGTTGCCCACCTTGTCCTTGAGGCGCTGCACCAGCACTTGGTTGCGGGTCCCATCGGGCTGCCAGCGCGGCACCAAAAGCAGGCCAGTGGTGCCTGCAGTGCATGGCCGTCGGCGGCGCTGCTGGCCATGCGCGCCACCACCAGGTGTGCATCGGCCATCGCACCGAATAAAAACCATTTATGGCCTTGCAGCCGGTAGGCCGCGCCGCGCCCGCCACCTGTGGCACCCTGCGGATAGGCCACGGTGGTGTTGCTGCGCACGTCCGAGCCGCCTTGGATTTTCGGTCATGCCCATGCCCACCCACAAGGCCGTCTTGTCTGCCAGCGGCGCATCGCGCGCGTCATGGTGGGCACTGGTAATGCCAGGCGCGATCTGTGCCCATAGCGCTGGCTCCTTGCGCAGCACCGGGATCGCCGCCGTCGTCAATCGTTGCGGGGCAGAGGCTGCCCGCTTCTGCCTGGCCATGCAGGTAAAAGCCGGCGGCCCAGGCGTCCAGCGGCCGCTTGCTGCATCTTCCGGTGCATCGGCAAACGGCATGTCGATCAGTTGCTGCGCACGGTAATGCGCCAGCACCTGGTGCCACGCGGGGTGAAACTCCACCTGGTCGATGCGCCGGCCCCGTGCATCCCATTGCTGCAACTGCGGTGGGTGGCGGTTGGGCTGGTCGGGCCATTGCGCAAAGGCGCTGCTGCCAACGGTGCGGGCGTGTTGCTGCAGGCCCGGCAGCCAGGCCTGGGCCTGCGCGCGTGCCAGGGCGGCCTGCAAGGCCGGATCGTGCCCAGCGGGTCGTAGTCGACCAGCTCATCCACCAGGTTGTCCTTGTCGCGCTCTGCCATGGCTGCTCTCCCAGATGTGCTTGCCCATTCTAGGAACAGCACTGCGAGATAGCAAAAACAGATCAGCTATGGGCGTTCAGCCGGTCCAGCCGCAGGCGCTGGCGCTCGTCACCCAGCGCCCGGGCGGCCAGCAGCACACTGCCGGCGGCGGCCATGCCGCCCGCGCCCGTCAGCAGCAGCAACAACAAGATCTGGTACTTGGCCGCTTCCAGCGGGTCCATGCCGCCCAGGATCTGGCGGTCATGATGCCGGGCAAGGTGATCAATCCCGCAGCCGACATCTGGTTGATGATGGGGATCAGCCCCCGGCGGATAGCGGCTCGGGTGTGCGGTGCCAGGGCCCGGCGGAAGGAGACCCCCAGCGCCAGCTGGGCCTCGATCGCAGCGCGCCCCTGGCGCACGCCATCAAAAAAGCTGTCCAGCCCCAGGCTCGCGGCATTGAGCACGCTGCCCAGCACAATGCCCATCAGCGGTATCGCATAGCGTGCATCAAACCAGGGATCGGGCCGCACGGCGGTCATCAGCGCCAGCACCACGGTCGACAGGCTGGCCAGCGCCACCACCAGCCCCGCAATGCGGTAGCTGCCCCCGCCTGCGAGCCGCTGGTGCGGCCGCACCGCCACCTCGCGCGCGGCAGCGGCAATCATCACCAGCCCACGACCAAGGTGGTGCCCGGGTGCGCCTGCTGGAACACCAGCCGCAGCACATAGCCCACCAGCAGGAGCTGCACCACCATGCGCAGCGATGCCCACAGCACCTGGCGCTGCAACTGCAGGCGCATCGCCCAGGAGGGCGGCAGCGGCGGCCAGCACCAGTGCTGCGCCCACCAGCAAATCGCCGGGTTGCAGATGGATCGCCGTGTTCATTGCGCGGCCTCCATCGGCCGCAGCTGGTGGTCTACCAATTGCATGCAGCGCTGGCCCACGCGCGCGGCCTGCGCCTGCGAATGGGTCACCCACAGCAGGCTCAGGCCCTGCTGCTGGCAGCGCTGCAGCAGTTGCTCTACCGCAGCCACCGATGTTTCATCGAGGGCAGCCGTGGGCTCATCGAGCAGCAGCACCTGGGGCCTGCGCAACAGCCCGCGCAGCAAGGCCAGGCGCTGGCGCTCGCCGGTCGACAGCTGGGTCAGCGCAATATCGACAAAGCCCTGGCGCAGCCCCAGCGCACTGGCCATCTCCAGCAGCGCCGCCTGCGAGCCCGGCGGGAAATGCTCCATTACCGTCGCCCCCCACCAGGCAGGCTCTGCCGCCAGGTACATCACCTGCTGGCGCCAGGCCGGGCCGCTGAAGGCGCTGCGTGCCTGGCCGTTGAGCAGCACCTCGCCACTGCCCGGGTCCAGATCGGCAATCAGCCGCAGCAACACTGACTTGCCCGCCCCCGATGCGCCCATCACCGCCACGCATTCGCCGGCTGCCAGCTCCAGCGAGCAGGGCCCGCTGATGGGCTTTGCAGGGCGCGGATGGACAGGCGGGCAGGGGTGGTGGGGGGCATGGGGGCTGAGTGTAGCGCTGGGCGCCGCCAGACCAAGGCGCTGGGATGAAGCAGCGTTTTGCCAACGGGGCTGCAGCAGGGCGAGTCGCTGTTTTAAGTGCGCTGAAATGCCGTGCAGATCGCTGATTCCAAGCCCTGGTTTTTAAAGCTCGCAAAATGTAAATCACATCTCTTAGCTATTAGATAATCCAATGAATATATTAAAAAATCAATGCTTTCAAAGCACCGTATTTAATATATCTTTGTTCCTAATAATATTATTTGATGTTCTCAGGCCACAGAAATACAAGAAATATCAACTCTCAAATGACTAATCCCGAATTGTTAACATTTCAGCGATAACCCCTCGTTAAGATGACCGGAATTTTCTAATATCTCACTTCCTCCAGGATCGTCATGCGTTCGCGTTATTGCCTGCAGCTGGGCTTGCTACTGGCAGCCATTCAGTCTTGCTACGCCCAGGGGTTACCACGTCAGTGGTTCCACACGCCACCAGCGGCCCCCAAGTTCATATCGATGCAGCAGGGCGTGCGCATGTCACGCCCAATGCCTCAGAAAATGGGGTGTCTTACAACGGCTTTCAGCAGTTCGATGTGGGCAAGCCCGGTTTGTCGTTTCAAAATGAGCAAGCCAATGCCCGCACGATTGTGGCAGAGGTATTCTCGGCCGCGCCGTCGCGCATTCAGGGCGATATGGATGTGGTGGGCCCCCGCGCCAACCTGATCCTGGCCAACCAGAACGGCATCTCGGTCAACGGCGCCAACTTCTCCAACTTTGGCAGTGTGGCGCTCACTACTGGCGCCTTGAGCCTGCGCGACCAGCAGCAAAGCGAAGGCCAGGTGCAGCGCTATGTGGATGTGAGCACTAACCAAGGGCGCATCCATATTGGTGATGAGGGCATGGCGGCAACCTGATCCGGCTGGAGCTCATCGCCAAAAGCATCCAGGTCGATGGCCCGCTGACCAATGAATTCACGTCGTCGAGCGCCCATATCCGCTTGGTGGCAGGTGAATCCACAGCCAGCTTTGATACGGCTGCGTCGCCTGTCGATAATCTGACACCCTGGGTGTACTACAAGCCCGGCCAGGCCCAGAGCAACGAGGTCGCCATTAAGGTCGGTGCCGGCTCCAAGGTCACGGCGGGCCAGATCCAAATCCTGGTGACGGATAAAGGGGCGGGCGTACGCAATGAGGGCGAAATGTCGCCTCAGCGGGTGGGTTTACCTTGTCATCCACCGGCGATGTGGTGCAAATGGGTGGTCAGATCAGCGCGCAGGGTTCCGTCCAGATCCACGCCGCCAATATCCACCTGCAAGGCTCCGCCGAGCGCCAAAGCCTGGTGTCGGCCGGATTGCAAACCCGGCTGGAGGCAGAGCAATCCATTCGCAATATCGATGGCGAGATTGTTGGCACCCAGCGCATCTCGGACGATACCCCTATGCCGTTTATCTGAAGGCGGGCGACGCCATCGAAAACCGCAGCCCCATCGGCGCCGAAAAAGCCACGGTCATTTTTGGCAAGGGCGATTCGGTCAAGCTCGACGCTGGTGCAGGCGGCATTAGCTCCACCAATGCGCGCATCATCAGCAACCTGAATCTGGATCTGGTCAGCACCGGAGCCATCTCCAACCAAAGCGCCCATATCGCGGGCGAGGCATCGCAATGGGAATCCTCCGGTGGGCTGAGGCGCCGCACCAGCTACAGCGCCGACCAGGGGCGTCTGGCCGATGAGAACCACCAGGGCTACTGGGTGGCGCAGGGCGATCTCAGCGTACAGGCCCAGTCGTTCAGCAATACCGGCGGCTTTGTGTTCTCCAATGCGGGCAGCGTCAAGATCAAGTCCGAGACCGACATCCACAACGAGGCGCTGAGTGTGGGCGGCTACGACTACAGCCGGCGCTGCTTCCTCTTCATCTGCAAAACGCGGGCCAGCAGCACCGAAAAACTGGTGGGCGGCCAGATCATGGCGGCCACGGGGCTGACCATGGAGGCCGGTGGCACCGTGCTCAACCATGGCGGCCTGGTGTATGCCGGCCAGGGCATGCAGGTGGTGGCGCCCACCATCATTGCACGCGCCAAGCCCGTGCACACGTCATCCTGCGTGACCGGGGCCTCAAGGCGCTGTTTGGCGATACCTGGGCGCAGATCTATGCGACCGACCAGGGCGGCAGCTTTACCGCCCAGCAAGGGCGGCTGCTGCTGCAAGGCGCAGCCCGCCAGGATGGCGGCAGCTTTGTGGCCCAGGAAGGCATTGACGGCGAGATTGAAGTGCTGCGCAAGCCGCACCGCGACCCGGTCCGCATCGAAGACCACCTCGGCATCTTCTGGTGGTGATGATGCGCAACAACCTTCCTATGCCTGCGCTGGGCAAGCATGCGCTGCTGGGTACCTTGCTCGGCCTGGCCTGCCTGTCGGCAGCGGCGCAGAACAACCCCGTGCGCGACCCCAATGACCAGCTGCTGCGCGAGCAGCAGGAAAAGCTGCGCCAGGAGCTGCTGGAGCAGAACTCTGCTGGCAAGATCCAGCAGGACAGCCAGCCTGCAGCCCCCGCCGCTGACGACAACGCCTTCCCTGCCGATATCCAGGCCACGGGGCCCAGCTTCGACATCCAGCACATCCAGGCAACAGGCGACAGCAACTTGCTGAGCGCACGCGCCTTTGACCGCATCACCCAGCCCTTTGTGAACCATGCGATGGCCGTCGAGCACATCAATGTGCTGCTGGACCGCATCAACAAGGCGCTGATCCAGGCGGGCTACACCACCTCCCGCGCCTATGTGGGTGGCCAGAATCTCAAGGAGGGCGTGCTGTCCATCACCATCGTGGCGGGGCGCATCGAGGCCATCGTCTTCAACGGCGCGCCAGCCACCGGGGTCGGTGCCTGGCTGGCCATGCCCATGCAACAGGGCGATATCCTGCGCCTGCGCGACATCGAGCAGGCCGTTGACCAGTTCAACCGTCTGCGCCGCAACAACGTGCAGGTGCTCATCAAGCCGGGCCAAACCAACGGTGGCTCCATCGTCGAGTTCGTCAACAAAGAGGGCCCCGTTGCCCGCTACAACCTGGGCATCGACAACCAGGGCTCCAGCAACACGGGCCGCGCGCGCATCCAGGCCGGTGTGGACCTGGGCAATGTGCTGGGCCTGATGGAGTCCATCACCCTGGGCCTCACCTCCAGCAAAGAGACCAATGCGATCTATGGCCTGGTGTCGGTCCCTTGGGGCTACAACACCATCTCGCCGTCGCCTCGATCTCGGAGTACCAGAACCTCATTGGCGATACCGCGCTGGTGTACGGCCGCTCCAAGAACTTCTCGCTGTCGCTCAACCGCCTGCTGGCGCGCGACCAGAACAGCAAAACGGCCCTCGACATCTCGCTGTCCAAACGCGAGTCAACGCGCGAGGTGAACAACTTTGCGCTGACCCCGCAAGCGCAGACCAGTTTGCGCGTGGGCGTCAACCGCCTGACCCGTTTTGACACTGCGCTGGGCGCTGGGCAATGGACAGTCGATGTGGGCCTCTCGCGGGGCCTGCCCATTTTGGGTGCGGACAAGGACCCGGATGACCTGCCCAAGGAGGCCGCGCGCTACCAGTTCACCAAGCTGGACGCTGCGGTATCGCTGGACCGGCCCGTGGCCGAGCGCCTGGTCTACCGCAGCCGGGTGAGCGCGCTGTGGAGCCACCAGCCGCTGTACTCGTCCGAGCAGCTGTTTGCCGGTGGCGTCTCCAGCGTGCGCGCCTACCCCGAGTCTTTCCTGGGTGGCGACCAGGGCCTGGTCTGGCGCAATGAGCTGGCGCTGGCCAAGACCCAGCCGCTGTGGGGCAGCGCCCGCTACGAGCCCTATGTGTTTGCCGATGCCGCCATCTTGCGCACCGTCTCGGACAAGCGCTCCAGAAGCATTGCGGGCCTGGGTGCGGTGCGCGCATTGCCTACCAGGGCGCTTTTGCCGACCTGCAGCTGGGGCGGGCCTTGCGCTCCCCCGATGGCTATGAAAAACAAGGCTGGCGTGTGAACGCCAGCCTGACCTACCAGTTTTAACGTTGGTGCCTGAGGGCACGCAGCGACAGATGTGAACGAAGGCGCAGTGGCTGTGCCGCAGCGCCTTTGGCGACAGGAGTGTGGTGATGAGTGAGAGAAACAAGAACGAGCAGCAAAAGCCCCAGGCCACCCGGGTCTTCAGCGACCGGGGCAAGAAGCGCATTGCTGCCACGGTGATGTGGGCCCATGTGCTGACGCAAGCCAGCCTGGGCGTGCTCTCGCCCGCGTATGCGCAAACACCACCGCTGCCCCCGCGCCCGCCATCCCCGCGATGGCGCCAATTGCAGACCCGCGCGCGCCGATGGCATTCCAGCCCGGTGTCGAATCGCTCTCCAGCGGGGCATCACTCATCAACATCACCACGCCCAATGCGGCGGGTCTGTCACTCAACCAGTACCAGCGTTTTGATGTACCAGAGGCCGGTGTGGTGCTCAACAACAGCCAGATTGGTGGCAGGCCCTTGCTGGGTGGCACGGCAGGGGCCAACCCGAACTTGGCGGGCGGCACGGCCAACACCATCGTCAACGAGGTCACGGTCCAGGGCAGCCCCAGCCAGATCAACGGCACCGTCGAAGTGTTCGGCAACCCCGCCGCGGTGATCATTGCCAACCCCAGCGGCATCAGCTGCAATGGCTGCGGGGTGGTCAATACCCCGCGCCTGTCCTTCAGCACCGGCAGCATCACCTTGCAGGATGTGAATGGCGCCTCCAGCAACTTTGATCTGGCATCGGGCATTGGCTACAACGTCCAGGGCGGGCAAATCAGCATCGATGGCCGGGGTGTCGAAGGCACGGTCGGCCAGATCGACCTGGTGGGCGAGCTGCTGCGCATCAACGGGCCTTTGCGTGCGCACTATCTCAACCCGGGCATCTCCAGCATCAACCTGACGGCGGGCAAATCGCCCAACGCCGCCACGCAGACGGCCGATGCCAATGCATTGATCGCCGGCACCGCTGCCGTGCCAGGCACCACCGTGGCCATTGATGCCAGCGCACTGGGCGCGATGACGGCTGGCCGCATCACCGTGGTCTCCACCGATGCCGGCATGGGCGTGAACCTGCGCGGCCCGCTGTTGGCCTACCAGGAAGATGTCGACATCCGCAGTGCCGGCCGGGTCAACACCGGCGATGTGGCGGCCTCGCGCAACATCCGCATCAATGCCGATGGCTTCGTGGTGGCAGGCGGCAATGTGGCTGCCAATGAGCAGCTCCAAGTCAGCGGCAACGACGGCGTGTTGCTGACCGGGCCAGCCCGGGGCAACCAGCAGATTGCGCTGAGCAGCAGCCAGGGCAGCGTCAGCACCCAAGGCCCGCTGGTCACCGCCGGCGACCTGAACGTGCAGGCCGCGCAGGCGGTGCGCCTGGAGTCTCGGACCGGGGCCAGCCAGATTGCGGGCAACACGCAGCTGCGTGGCGGCACGGTCAGCGTGGCCGGCGCCTTCCAGGGCGGCGGCGATGTCAGCATCCAGGCACGCGATGGCGCGTCCATCGCTGGCGACGCCACCATTGGCGGCAACCTGCAGATGCAGACCGGTGGCGATGCTGCGCTGTTTGGCCGTGTGCAGGTCAACCGCGATGCGCAGGTCACAGCCTCCAATGTGCGCAGCTCTGGCGAACTCACCGTGGGCCAGAACCTGCAGCTGTCCGGCGCCCAAAGCGTGGACCTGCAAGGCAACACCACCGTGGGCCAGCGCCTGCAGGTCGATGGCGGTGAAGTCACCCTGGGTGGCGATATCGATGCCGGCCAGACGGATGTCACCGCCCAGCAACTGAACCTGGGCGGCGCGGACGGCAACCTCAATGCGCGCGGCGACTTGAACCTGAATGTCAGCCAGTCCTTCCACAACACCGGCCAGGTCAATGTCTCGGGCAGCTTTGGCCTCAACACCGGGGGCGATGCGCGCTTTGATGGCGCGGTCACCACGGGCTCGGGCTTTGGCGTCAACGCAGGTGGCGACATCGCCATCAACAACACCGTCAACAGTGGCGGCAGCATCAACCTGAATGCGGGAAACAACCTGCAGGTGGGCGATACCTTGACTGCCGGTGGCGGCATCAACGGCTCGGCTGGCGGCAACATTGCGCTGAACGGTCAGGCCAACTCGGCCGGCTCGCAAAACTGGCGCGCGCAGGGCGATTTCAGCGCCACGCAAGGGCTGCAAGGCAACAACGTCAGTATCCAGGGCCACAACGTCAACGTGGCAGGCCCGGTGCTGGGCCAAGGCGCCGTCAACATTGCCGCGACTGACCAGTTGCAACTGGGCAGCGAGGTGCGTGCCAACGGCAATGTGGCGCTCTCCAGCAGCCAAGGCAGCATCAGGGCGCAAGATGTGTTCTCCAACGGCTCGGTCAGCCTGCAAAGCCAGAACCATACCGAGGTGCAGAACGTGCAGGCCGGTGGCGATATCGCCATCACCGCCACGGCCGAGGCCCTGTTGGCAGGGCGCGATCTGTCGGTCAACGCCCAAGACCGCATTCGCGTCGCGGGCGAACTGGGCGCGGGCCGGAACGCGGCCGTGACCTCCAGCCAGGCGGATGTGCAACTGGCCAATGCCTCGGCAGGCGGCAACCTCAGTCTCAACGCAGCGCAGTCGCTGCAAGTGGCTGGTGGCGCCAGTGCTGGCGGCAACGCCGCGCTGACCTCGCAAAACGCCGGTGTCAGTGCCCAGTCGCTGCTCGCCAACGGCGATATCAACACCCAGGCCGCAGGCGACATCGCCATTGCCGGTGAAGTGGCATCGGGCGGAAGTGCCCGCTTCGCCAGCACTGGCGGCAAGGTCGATGTAGGCGGCGCTGTCTATGGCGCGCAAGGCGCCACTGTGCAAGGCAGCAGCGTCACCTTGGGCCAGGGGCTGCAATCGGGCGGAGCGGCCACCATCACGGCCAGCACCGGTGACATCAGCAGCGGCGCTGGCATCGCCTCCGTAGGCAATCTCAGCCTGCAATCGGAAGGCGCCACCCAGGTGGCGGGCTCCGTGCAATCTGCCGGCCAGGTGGCCCTGCAAAGCGGTGGCGACACCCGCATCAACGGCGACCTGATTGCCGAGCAAGGCCTGCAAGCCCAAGTAGGTGGCAGCCTGGTGGCCAACACCGTGGCATCGGGTGGCAATGCCAGCCTGGCTGCGGGCAGCATTGATGTGCAAGATGTGCAGGTCACCGGCGCAGCCCAGCTGCAAGCCCAGCAAGACATTCGCATTGCCCAGAACCTGATGGCCAGCGCCATTACCACCGAATCGGTGGCGGGCAACACGACCGTGGGCGGCCAGGTGGGCACGGCTGGCGCATTGGACATGCGCGCAGGCGGCAACATCGCCGCTGGCCAAGTGGTGGCGGGCGTGGCGGGCGGCGCAGCCACATCCATCCAGGCGGATGGCACCGTGCAACTGGCCAGCCTGCAAACGGGCGGCGACTATGTGGGCCGTGCAGGCCAGGACCATGCGGTCAGCGGCGAGATAGCCGTGCAAGGCCATGCCGATGTGCAGGCGGGCGGCAACATTTTGGCCGGGTCGCTGGCAGCAGGCGCGGGCCTGCAGGCGCAAGCCGGTGGCGATATTGTGGTGGATGGCGATGCACTGGTCATCGGCAACGCCCAACTGCAAAGCGCAGGCGCGCAGCGCGTGGCGGGCAACCTGCAGGTCACCGACCAGCTCGTGGCCAATGCACAAGGCGGCCTGCAGGTGGGCGGCGATCTGGTGGCCAACAACGGCATGCAGATCAGCAGCACGGCAGGCGCGCTGCAAGTGGGTGGCATGCTGGGCACCCAGGGCCATGCCTTGGTCGATGCGCAGCAAGGCATTCAGGTGGCAGGCAATGTGCTGGCCCAGTCGGTGGATGTGCGCAGCAGCGCCGGCGCCATTGCACTGGGCGGCCAACTCGCCACCCAAGGCAATGCCAGCTTGCAGGCGCAGCAAGACATTGCCATTGCCGGGCCTGTGGCCATCATGGGCAACCTGCAGGCCAGCAGCACGGCAGGCAGCATCAGCTTTGAGGACCAGCTGCAGGTGGCTGGCGATTTCAGCGGTCATGCGCACAAGGATCTGAACTTTCTGGGCGACAGCCTGCTGCTCGGCCAGGTCGATCTGAAGGCCGATACCGGCCGCATCCTGAACCAGGGCAACATGACCTTTGGCCAGGCGGTGAACATCGACACCACGGGCGATCTGGTCAACGAAGGCACGCTGCAATCGCAGGGCGACATCAGCATCCGCGCCCGCAATATCGACAGCAACCTGGCCAGCCAGGGCGGCATCGCCACCGCTGGCACCTTGGATCTGCAGGCCTCGGGCGGCACGCGCCTGGGCCAGAGCGGCACCTTGAGCGCTGCGCAGGACATCCGCCTGCAATCGGCATCGGGCACGCAATCGGCGGGCACCATCCAGGCCGGGCAAGACCTGCACTACGCAGGCGGCACCCTGTCGAACAGCGGCACCGTGGTGGCGCAGAACTCGGACATCGATGCGGGTCTCGCCA
Organism: Comamonas sp. JC664; assembly: GCF_042647185.1. Classification (NCBI taxonomy): domain Bacteria; kingdom Pseudomonadati; phylum Pseudomonadota; class Betaproteobacteria; order Burkholderiales; family Comamonadaceae; genus Comamonas; species Comamonas sp. JC664. The sequence goes on along the minus strand of NZ_JBHRUZ010000002.1, from coordinate 16,221 downwards.
ACCAGGGTAACGTCTACATCCAAAACCAGCTGGGCGTGACCGGCAGCAGCAGCAGCAGCGGCGAGATTGCCGCCAACACGCTGACCATGGCCGCTCTGGACAACAGCGGCAAGGTCGGTGCGCAAAGCGCGTCGCTGGGCAGCACCAGCAATGCTGGCGAAATCACCGCCACTACCATCGACATCAGCGGCGGTCTGAGCAATACCGGCGCTGTCAGCGCAGGCGACAGCCTCACAGTGAGCGGTGGCAACACCAGCAATGACGGCAGCATCACCGGCGGCTCGGTGTCCATCTCGGGCGGCAGCATCAGCAATGGCGGCCAGATCCAGTCATCGGGTGCCATGCAGATCAGCGGTGGCTCGTTTGAGAACCGCCTGCAAGAGACCAAGAGCTGCGCGCTGCCCGGTGGCTGCAGCACCCCCGATAGCTATGAGTACAGCCAGAAGCCTGGCACGGTGTCTGCCGGCACCACGCTCAGCATCAACACCAGCACTGCCCACAACCAGGGTGTCATCCATGCAGGCACTGACATCACCATCAACAGCGCGCTGAACAACGAGCGCAGCACCAACGACCCCTACACCTCGGGCGGTGCCGAAGGCGCAGCTGTCTCGGGCATCATCTCTGCGGGTGGCAACCTGACAGTGACCGGCGCATCGCTGCAAAACAGCGGCCAGCTGCAAGCGGCCAATGCGGTGCAGATCACCACCACCGGCGCCTTTGCCAACACCGCGCCCAGCGCCGATGTGGCAGGCAAGGTGCTGGGCCAAAGCGTGCAGATCACCGCAGGCTCGGTCAGCAACGATGGCATGGTGCTGGCCCAGGCCGGCGATGTGCAGATCACCACCACGAGCGGCGCCATTGCCAACCAGGGCAGCATCGTCGCCAGCGGCGATCTGGGCTTGACCGCCGCGGGCGCCGTCTCCAACGGCAAGGACGGCAAGCTGCTGGCCGACAACATCGCCATCAAGGGCAATTCGTTCAGCAACGCGGGCATTGTCTACGGCCAAAACGCCCCGCCCAGCACCATCAGCATCGAGACCACCGGAGGCTTCAGCAATGCCGCCACCGGCGTGGTGATTGCCGGAGAAAACCTGGACATCAAGGCCGGCGGCTACAGCAACGCCGGCGGCACCGTGGGCAGCTTGCAAGATGCCAGCCTCACGATGGCCGGCACCTATGCCCCCGCTGGCAATGCGCTGGTGGCCCTGGGCAGCTTGGACCTGAACGTGGGCGGTATCTCCGTGGGCGCGGGCGAGAGCTGGAACGTAGGCAGCCAGGATGTGCGCTGGACCGGCACCTTGCACAACCAGGGCACGGTCGCCATTGCCGGCAATGCCGATGGCAGCATCCGCAACGAAGCCACCGGCACGCGCGACCGCGCTGGTGCGCCAGACATCAGCCAGGGCGCCTATGCGGTGGATGCACCACCAGCGGGCCTGACGGGTGCGCAGGTCATCAGCTACACCGATGTGGCCAACCGCGCGCAGCTCTACATTGGCGGCACCTTTACCGGCCATCTGGACAACATCGCCTCCGATGCGCAGGTGAGCGGTGCCTTCTCCCTCAACCAGCAAGACATCGACCAGACCGTGGTGTGGGAGGGCAAGGACGCCAATGGCGATACCGTGCAGATGACGGGCACCTCTGTCTCCAAACCCCGCCTGGATACCAGCGCCGGCGCCACCGAGCTGACCCTGACCGGCCCGAACATCGGCACCATCGTGGGCGACAGCCTCATCATCAACGGCGGTGACATCACCATCAAGCCACCGATTGATCCGTCGACCGGTTTGCCGCTGATCACCGATGCGCAAAACACGCAGGTGAATGCAGGCAACGCCCAGGCGGGCGATGGCTCAGGCACGACCACGGGCGCGATCAAGCCCCTGGTCGTAGAGAACGCCCAGGCCGTCAAGTACAGCGATGGCGAAGGCACGGACACCAGCGGTGCAGGCGCTGGCGCCGGCAACAACGCGGGCGCAGGCGATACCGGCTCTGCCGGCACGCCCGTGGCGGGCAATGGCGACGGCCCAGCGCCCACCACGCCAGAGCGCGGCCTGAACCTCAAGGACCCCATCTTCCAGACCCAGAAGGCGCGGTTGCCGTGCTGATGGGCGCGGGCTTCAGCCCCCAATGGAGCGACTGGAGCCAGCTGCGCGTAGTGCCCGGCGGCCTCAGCGCCAATGACCTGCAGCTCAACCTGAGCGGCCAGTTCATCAACCACGGCCGGTTGGATGTGACCAACCAGCTGATCATCAATGCCGCGCAGGGCATCGACAACTTTGGTGCCAGCATCAGTGCAGGCGGCACAGCCAGCCTCAACGGCAAGTACCTGAACAACGACAACGGCCTGATCCAGGCCGGCTCCCTGGTCACCGACATCAAGGGCGACATCAGCAACAACCGGGCCGCATCGTTGCAGCAACGGCGGCTTCTTGAAGGCGGATGGCAATATCTCGGCGACCGAAGGCCAGTTCATCAGCGACGCCGGCAAGTTTGTGCTGGACGCCGGTGGCGATGTGGACCTGATCGCCAGCAAGGTGGTGGGCCAACAGGGCGTGGGCATCAATGCTGGCGGCAACGTCAACCTGGGCGTCAAGCAGACGACCCAGACCACCCATGCCGATAAAAACAGCCGTGAATACCAGGCCTGGAACAACAGCGCCACCGGCAGCGATACCTTTGTAGAAGGCATCGCCGTGATCGACAGCCGCCAGACCAGCACCAGCACCGCCACCACCAGCGTGGGCACCACCATTGACAGTGCGGACGGCAGCGTTGCGATTGCCGCAGGCGGCAAGCTCGCCATCACCGGCGGCAGCATCAATGCCGGCCAGGATGTGTTGCTGCGAGGCGCCGAGGTAAGCGTGCGCGCCGCGCGCGACACCGCCGTGACCGAGCAGGCGCAAAGCCGCACTGTGGATGGCCGCGTGACGGACAGCCAGACCAGCACCACCCACAGCGAAAGCTACAGCGGTGGCACGGTGACGGCCGGCGGCAAGGTGGCCGTGATTGCCAATGGTGATGCGAGCCAAGGCAGTGGCAATGTGCTGCTGGCAGGTAGCCACATTGAAGGCAAGCAAGGTGTTGGCATCTCGGCCACGGGCAACGTGGCATTGCAAGCCCTGCAAGCGGAGAGCACCACCACCAGCAATGGCCAGCAAATCACGTACACCAGCACCCGTACCGAAGGACAAAGTGCGTCGGTAAAGAACTATGGTGCGGTCGTATCCAGCAGCGAAGGCGATGTGCAGATCGGTGCCAAGGGCACTGTGGACGTGCTTGGCTCCAATGTCAGCGCGGGCAAAGACATCGTCATTCAAGGCGCCAGTGTCAACGTACAGGCTGCGAAGGACAGCACATCCACCAACGATTACGAAAAGCGCGGTGGCAAGGAGCGCCGTGTTGCGCAAACCGATGAAGTGCTCAGTGGCGGTGAGATCTCTGCGGGCGGCGGCATCGCGCTGATTGCCAATGGAACACCGGTGCCCAGTGCCAGCAATGCGAGCCAAGGCACAGGCACAGCCGACGACCCGATTGCCCACAAGCCCAGCGTTGTCCAGCCTGGTGCAGGCCCCGGCAATATCACGCTGCAAGGTGCAACGGTCACTGCCAAGGGTGACACCTCTCTGATTGCCAGCGGCGATGTGAATGTGCTCGATATGCAAACCGAGCACGGACGTTATGAGTCCAGCTACAGCAAGAGCAGTGGCCTGCTGAGCAGCAAGCGCACCACCACTTTGGATGTGGGCCATTCCAGCCTCAGTGAAGGAAGCATCGTCAGCGGCGACAAGGTGTACGTGCAAGCGGGCCAGGACGTCAACCTGCGCGGATCGCATGTCATCGCGCAAGACTCGGCGACCATCACTGCCAAGCGCGACGTCAACATCTTGGCCGGGCAAGACACGGCCAGCGCGGAGAGCTTCAAGGAAACCAAGAAGAGCGGCATCTTTGGCAATGGTGGCTTCGGTTTCACCATCGGCAGCAGCACCACGACCACTGAGCGCACCAATGAAAGCGTGCGCGCTGCAGGCTCTAGCGTGCAGGCCCAAGGTGGCAAGGAAGGTGAAGGCAAGAAGGGCGACGTCACCATCGTCGCGGGCAACCATTACCAGCAGACGGGCTCGGCAGCGTTGGCCGCGGGTGACATCGACATCGTGGGCAAGACGGTCAGCATCGATGAGGCCAGGGAGATTGAGCGCGACAAGTTTGAAATGCGCGCTAAACAAAGCGGCCTGTCGGTGAGCTTTAGCAATCCGGTAGTGAGCCTGGTTCAAAGCGCTCAGGCGACTGCCAATCTTGCGGCTGCAACGACGCAAGTCAGCGATGCGCGTATGCAGGCGATGGGTGCAGTATCTACTGGCTTGGCTGCTTATGACACAGCGAATTTGGCTACGGATTTGGCCAAAGACCCAGGCTCAGCGGCGAGTGTCGGTATCAATATCAGCTTGGGTAGCAGCGCTAGCAAAAGCAATAGCAGCTACGAGGTCGACAGTGCCTCTGGCTCATCCATTCATGCGGGTGGCAATGCCAGGATCACAGCCACAGAAGGCGATTTGCATGTCCGTGGCAGCAGCATCGAGGCAGGCAAGGATCTGTCGCTGGATGCCAAGAAAGGCAATCTCATCCTGGAAGCAGCGGAAAACCGCTTCCAGGAGAAAAACAGTCACTCCAGCAGTTCGGCAAGCATTGGCATGGGCTTCAATGTGGGTGCGAACTCGGGCTACTCGTTCAATGCCTCTGCCAGCCAAAGCAAGGGCAACGGCCAAGGTGAAAGCCTGAGTTACACCAACACCCAGATCAAGGCGGGTGGTACCACCACCCTACACAGTGGACAAGACACCACATTGCGTGGAGCCACTGTGGCTGGCGACAGCGTCAAGGTCGATGTGGGTGGAAACCTGCTGATCGAAAGCCTGCAGGACATCAACGTCTATAAGGAAACCGGAAGCAGCAGTGGCTTTGGTGTGTCAGTTTGCGTGCCACCGCTTTGCTACGGCTCGTCGAGCCTCAGTGTCAGTGCCGGGCGCACCAATATCCACAGCGACTACGCAAGCGTGGGTGAGCAAAGCGGCATACGCGCAGGTGATGGCGGCTTCCAGGTGAATGTGGCTGGAGACACCAACCTCAAGGGTGGTGCCATCACCAGCACACAAGCAGCGATCGATGGCGGCAAAAACAGCTTTGCCACCGGCGGTACGCTGGCGATGAGCGATATCGAAAACAGTGCTCAATACGACGCGAACAGTTGGAATGTGTCGGCCTCGGTATCCGGTCAAATAGGTGATCAATCCACAGCTAAGACACCTGAGCAGATCGAATCTGCGACAAAGACACCGGAAGGCCTGGTGCCAGAGCTGGTATTGGCAGCGCAAGCGGCAGTGCCAGCAGCACGACCTATGCGGGTATCTCTGGCGTAGCAGGCAATAGCGAAGCCAGAACCGGCGACAAAGAAACCGGCATCAAGCCGATATTTGACAAAGAGCGCGTAACGGCCGATGTCAATGCGCAGGTGCTGATCACCGCAGAGTTTGGTGCGCGCACCAGCAAGCTGATTGGTGATGAGTTTGGCAAGAAAGCGCAAGCCCTTAGGGATGAGGCAGCCGAAGAAAAAGATCCAGTGCGTAAGCAAGAGCTGGAAGAAGAAGCAAGAAAGTACTCTGAGGGTGGCCTTTACCGGGTGATCGCACATACGGTGGTGGGCGGTCTTACCGGAGGCGCAGGTGGTGCAGCTGGTGCTGCTGCAAGCCAAGCGGCTGTCGGCCATGCAGATGAACTGTTGACGGAGCTGGGAGTGTCCGGACCAGGCAAGGATGCGGCGTTGCTGTTGGTCAGCGGTGCGATTGGCGTAGCTACTGGCGGTACTACTGGGGCGGGAGCCGCCACAAATGCTACGGCCAATAACTACCTGAGTCACAAACAGGAAGCTGAGTTCAAGAACGACTTGGCCAATTGCAAAGGCGACCCTTCATGCATTGAAAAAATGACAGAGAAATGGAGCATTATTGATGAGCAGCAGACCGCCAATGTCGATAACTGCGCCTCGGGTAGAGCCTGCTCAAGTCTGGCTCTGGATGCCAGAACTGGCAATGGTTACTCATCTGCTGAAATTGATGCGATGTGCGGAGGGGTTCAGTCATGCCAGTCATTTGCGCATGGCCTTGCGCGTACCAATAGCAACGACACCATTAATGCCAATGGAAGAGCTACTTCCATACCTGTTGAAAGGAACATTCAGCGGCTCATAGATGATGGGCTTGATCCTCGGTTGGCGCAAACATTAGGCTTGCTTTCTCCTGCGGATTTGGTCGGGCTTGGGATGGCTGCAATCGGATCTGGGAAGGGTAGTGGAGGAAGTAAGCCGGTGGTTAATGGGCCAGTGGCTTCGGGTGGACCCTCTAACTCAGGAGCTAAACCGACTGGGCCAAATGTAAACGGCACTGCAATAGCGTTAATGGCAGCGTCGTCCCAATGATTACTCCTGGATCGTTGCCTCCAGCACAAGAGGCTATAGTGACTTCACTATTAATAATATTCAAACAGGGAATAAACCATCAGGCTCGCAAGGTGTGCGATGGGGAGTCCCGTTTCAAAATCGGGAGGGAGAATTACCGGCTGGACAATACACTGAGTATCGATTGCCACCATCTTCAGGTCAAAGTGGTGCCGGCACAAATCGAATTGTTGTGGATTCTCGAACTGGCGCCACATATCTGACTTGGACCCACTACGGTGATACTGGCAGGCTGCTTTCGTAAGGATACGGTGAATCATGAATTCTTTTAATTACGACAAAATAATAACGAAATTGATGTTTTTTGTGCGGAGATTTCAAGATTAAAGTCTGATGGGGTTTTTGTAATTGAATTTCCTATGCGATTTAGTAGTAAAAATGAGATATTTGAATTTGTAAAAACAGAGTTTCCATTAGACCTTTAATCAAAGGTGGAAAAAGTTGGATGCACTTGCAGATTCTATTGGTGGTGGGCTTGAAAAATTTCGCACCAATGGAGTAGTGGTGGTGATGAAATATGATACGAACAATAAGTGTCAATCGACCAGCTCAATGATTGAATTCATTGATATTTTGTTTCAGATAAGAAATGAACAAATCCTAGATGATATGAAAATTTATCTTTACTTGCCCAACGGCTTAGTTGAATAAATGAATTTGCCTTCGCTGAAAAATAGTGTAAATATAGATAATGGATCTAAACATCAAATTCCGAGTGATTTGTTTGCTGTGGAAACTATTCAATTGCTTGATCCTCATCAGAAATTAGGTGGAGTTAGAGTATTCGCTGTCGATTAATGATTTGTTTGCAATGTTCTACAAATTTTGATCGGTATATTGGCGGTCTGCCAAGTGAAAGTACTGGCAAACTGCTTGTCCTCTGACGCAGTAATTTGGTTGGTATGGCAGTCTTTTATTTCTGAAAACTTATAACAAATATTGGCGCGTAAATAAATGGCTACCTCTGTCTGTAAAATTGAAGATATTCTCGAGAGTTTAATAACTCAAAAGTCAATATTTCGTTCCTCGCTCGTCGGTTGCAATACCGATGAAATCAATTTTGTGGAAAACATTTTGAATGTGTATTGCCCGCTGAATATCGTTGTTTTTTACAGATAGCGGGCAGAGCGGCAGGGAACATTTTTCAAGGGACTGATATTTTTTATCCGCGAGTTTTAGAGCTTAAAGATGAAGCTCGAGTGCTTTTGATGGAGCTAGATGTTGCTCATCTTCTTCCTGCAGATGCAAAGATTTTCTGCATGCATCAAGGCTATGAGATTAATTATTTCATTCCTGGCTCAAATGATCCTCCTATTTTTCAGTTTTTTGAAGGTCAGTCATCAGTATCACAGCCTTGGGCCAGTTTTTCAGAATACTTTAGAACTTCGATAGAAGATCATTTGACGCAATGGCTGGATCTAGACAAGGAAGGAACATGGGAATAATAATCTATGGCGAAGAAATTAAAACTGCAAATGATTTTCATCATGCTTTTTCCACATTTTTAGGGATTGAACGTGTATATGGAAATAATTGCATGCACTATGGGACGTATTGAGTGCTGGAGTTGAGCGCCCAGTTATTTTGAAATGGAAAAATTCCGCAATTTCCAAATCAAATTTAGGAGAAAATTGTTGATGTGCTTCATCGAGTCGAAAGACAAGATAAAGAGTTTGGATGGGTGGATAAATTTTCATTTACTCTTGAATAAACGAAATTTATTAAACTGATCGCTCATCGTCAATTGATTTGGTCTGGCTAGTATGGATGCTGAACTACTTAATGCCAAAAAACTGAATTTTTGACGATGCGGTGTCGAATTTTTTCAGTGATAAAAATAGGTTTCAATAGCGCTAAATTTTAAATTATCAATCATCGCAAGTGCTATATAGGCTTCGCTCTAGAAAATTCCGAAAACAATGAGTCAACATATCTGGGTAATTTTGATGAAAATATTGAACCTGAAAATAGGTTCTGGATAACAAATGCATTTGTTTTCAATAATATATTCAACCGCACCAGAGAATCATTTAAATCTCCGGAGTGGGCTTGCCAAGAAGCTTGCTATCAATATTCTGGAATTGAAGGCCTTGAGTTGAGCTACGTGGATAAAGATTGCTTTAATATTTTCTGCGCTCGCTGCGAAGAAGCATTCAATAAATATCCAGATGAAAAGGCGATGGAGTATGAAAATTCGAGCGAAGACCGACGTGGACATATGAGCATGTTGCCTGGGAATGGACGGAAATAATAAATCGATTGAGGCTTGATGTCAGATACGATCCCTTGTGGATTGCTGAATATATTATCAAAGACCCTTAGTTGAACGCATAATGATTACTGCAGACTCTAGGTTGTTGCAAGAAATCTTTACCATGATCAACAATGGTATAGCTGATGATTATGATTCATTTTGCTTTGAGGTCAATGTGGGGGAGTGCTATATCGATAAAGGGTTAATAATCAAGAAAAATGGCGTTGATATAGGAAATGTTGCAGTAGATATTAATAATGCGATTTTGTATAGACTAGTCTGTGAATTACGTGAAAACGCGATTCAGCGTGGGAATGCTGGAGTTCTTTTACGAGTTGTATGAGAGAGGAAAACCGGTGAAGACAAAAATATAAATACGATGCAGAGTAGATGCTAACGTGGCTCATTTATTTTCATTGACTTTTATTTCAAATAGTTAACTGAAATTTTGGTGTCTAGAGTTTACGCATCAGTGCGCAATCGCTGCTGAGCGCTGAAAAATTTAGAAAGACCATAGATAATTATTTTTAATAGGGCTTAGTACGTCTAGACGATAGATATTTTAAATCAAGCATTTGAATTAATAAGTTGCATTTAATTTAGTGGTTTAGGAAATGATCAAAGTAAACAAGTCTTTTATTGGCGCCATCGCCAGCGCCGCCTTACTGGCAGGCTGTGCCACAACCTCCAACACGCCCCCAGGATCCGTCAAGGTCGACTACTCCAGTGCGTTCATCAATGGCGCCAAGCTCAAGGAAGTGCCGACCGAGGTGCAGATCGTGAAGCGAGAGGACACGGGCAATGCGGTGGCCGCGCAGGTGGGGCTGAATGTGCTGATGCTTGCCTTGGGCGGCGGCGTGGCCGCCAGTGGCTTTAGCAAGGATGACCTCAAAGGTGCGCCCATTGAGGATGTAGCGGACCGGCGCTATTTGCAAAACCCAGTCCCCACCGGTTTTGTTCAATCGCTGCAAACGGCTGTGGATGCGCGTATGGCGCAAGACAAGTTGGCCCAGGCGCAGAGCTTTCGTTACCCGTTGGTGGTGGGTGGCGGCTCGCGCAGCTGGTGTACGACAGCTTGACGGGCGCTGAAGTCCCGAACTACCAGCTCTTGCTGAGCCTCGATGTGTATAAGCGCCGCGAGTCCAATTGGGTGCTGCCTCCAAAGCTGGTGGCCTGCAGCGGCCGCTCCGAGCCCGCGCAACCTTTGGCCTATTGGGCAGAAGACTCTTACCGCAATGTGCAGCAAGAGCTGAACCGTATGCTGGCCGACTGCCAGGCCAAGGTGCTGGCGGATCTGCCCAACCTGTTAGAGCAGTAGTTCCCTGAGAACCTGAAGAGGATCCCTTGCCTTGCCAGCGCGCTGGCTGGGTTTTTTAGTGCGTTAGTGTTGAAAAGGATAGTTGGATGAAAAAGCATTCCTTGGCCTGGTTGGCCCCTGTACCGGTGGCGGTGTCCCTGGTGATGGCGAGCGGCGCGCAAGCGGCCGAGCGCAGTTTTACGCCGCAGGCGGGCACCTGGGTGGTGACCAGCGAAGTCAATGGCAAGCCGGGCCGTGGCCTGGCCATTGATGTGCAGGAGGACACGTTCTTCATGCAGGTCTACAACTACCAAGCCAATGGCGAGGCAACCTTCCACACGGCGCTGGGGGTGATGCAGGGCAACACGGTGACGGCGCCGCTGACCTACTACGCAGGCGGCCGCTACTTTGGCAGCGAGGCGCGCACGCCGATGAAGCTGGCCAGGCTGGCAATGTGACGATCACCTTTGAGAACGGCCTGAAGGGGACCGTGCAGTTCCCGGCGAGGCGCCGGTGGTGATTGAGCGCTTTGTGGCAGGTGATTCTGCCGATGCCTTCAAACCCCAGAACGCAGCCTTGATGCAGGGCGGGCAAAACGCCGTGTGGGCCACCATCGATGGCACGAACCTGCATGAGGTCTGGCAGAGCAATCTGGTGCAAGCGGGCGCCGGCTACCGGCTGACCTTGCGCCCGTTCAGCCAGGTCATCGCGCCACCGTTTACCGTTATCCGCGGAGCTCAACTACGACTGCCAGCTTGCCAGCCAGGGCGCCGCTGGTTTTGACTGCACGCAAGACGCTTCGCAAGCGGAGTTGGACTACCTGCCCACGCTGAGCTTTCGCTATGCCGCCGCCGATGTGACCGGTTACCGCTGTGGCCAGCGAGGCATCGGGCAAGGCGCTGAAACTGGTGGGCCACCTGCTGGCCAATGGCACGGTGCCCAGCGCCAATGCGGCGAATGCCAGCCTGCCCTGCAGACCTTTGTGCCGGGCAACAGCTGCAATGCCTCGCGCATCCCCGTCAACGGCACTTGGGTGGTGGCCGATGAGCTCAACGGCAAACCAGGCCGGGCATCAGCATGGATGTGCAAAACGGCGTGGCCGTGCTGCAGATTTTTGACTACCTGGCCACCGGTGCATCCACCTTCCACATGGGCTCGGGCGCCTATGGCCAATCTGCGATGGATATCGGCCTGTTCCAGTACGCAGGCGGCCGCTACTTTGGCGGCCCCGCCCGCACCGGCCACGAAGTGCAAGATGCCGGCGCTGCCTACATTGATCTGCAGCAGGCCGATTCGCTGGTGGAAGGCACCATCAGTTCCCCGCGAGGCGCCCAAAAAGATCATCCGCATGGACCTGACCGGCCACAGCAGCCCTGCGGAATCGCTGCTGGGCTACTGGCAGTTGTCGATGAGCAAGGGCAACCTGCGCGTTAACACCCGCGCCACCTTGGACCGCATCACCGATGGCGTCGCCACCAACAGCAGGGCAGCGTGCGTTGCCAGTTCGTATCCGTTGCTGAGCGGCGCGCTACCTGCGGCTTCTACACCGTTGGTGCAGCACGCAAGAGATGGCCAGCACCACCTTCTTCTACAACGGCCACTCGCCCGCGACGGGCAGCGTGATGAAGATCAAGGACAGCAAGGGCAATGTGCTGGGGCTGTGATGTTGAGGGGGTTGGCGTGATGTCTTGAAAAACGCATCCGCCAACCGCATCCGCTGCGTCGCCTGCTGCCTATCGGCAGTGAAGGGCGCGCAGCGATGTTGATACGTTCAATGATCGCTATCGCGAAAGCTCGCACCAGCCAACAACCATAGCGCGCCTGCTTGCATCACGTTGGGCGATTTATCGACTGCTGAGGAAATATGTTCGTAGGTATTGATTTAGGCACCACCCATAGTCTGGTGGCGGTGTGGCATGACGGCAAAGCCAGGCTGGTGCCCAATGCCTTGGGGCAGGTGTTGACGCCTTCGGTGGTGAGCGTGGACAAGGACGGCAGCCTGCTGGTGGGCGAGCCCGCACGCGAGCGGTTGCAAAGCCATCCGCAGCAGAGTGCTGCGGTGTTCAAGCGCGATATGGGAACGGCACGGGTGTTTCGCCTGGGAGCGCATGCGATGCGCGCCGAAGAGCTGTCGGCCTTGGTGCTGCGCTCGCTCAAGGCCGATGCAGAGGCGGAGCTGGGTGCGGTCATTACCGATGTGGTGATAACAGTGCGGCCTATTTCTCGGATGTGCAGCGCCATGCCACCCGGTCGGCGGGGTTGTTGGCGGGCTTTACCGATATCACCTTGCTGAACGAGCCGACAGCGCTGCTCTGGCCTATGGCTTGCACCAGAGCGAAGGGCGGTTTTTGGTGTTTGACCTGGGCGGCGGCACCTTTGATGTATCGGTGCTGGAGCTGTTTGACGGCGTGATGGAAGTGCGCGCCACCGCAGGCGACAACCGCCTGGGAGGTGAGGATGTGGATGTGCTGATGGTGCGGCGCTTTGTGCAGCACCTGGGCCTGACGGAAGAGCAGGCGCAGCAGCCCATGACCGCTGCGCGGCTGCAGCGCGCGGCCGAGGCAACCAAGCGCAGCCTGGCCGTGCAGGAAGAGGCCCTGATGCGCATTGAGCTGGACGGCAAGCCGCTGGCAATGACGTGGACAGCGCAGGATCTGGAAACCGTGCTGGAGCCCCTGATGGAGCGCATGCGCCAGCGGTAGAGCGCGCACTGCGCGATTCAAGAATCCGCCCGCAGGAGCTGGATGCCGTGGTGATGGCCGGCGGCAGCACGCGCCTGGTAGCCGTGCGGCAATTGGTGACCCGCCTTTTTGGGCGCTTTCCGCAAACCGCTCTGGACCCGGACCAGGCAGTGGCGCTGGGCGCAGCGGTGCAAGCAGCACTGCGGGGGCGCGATGCTGCACTGGCCGAGCGGGTGATGACCGATGTGTGCCCTTATACGCTGGGTGTGCATGTTTCCAAGCAACTGGCAGATGGGCGCAGGCAGGAAGGCTTTATGTCGCCCGTGCTGGAGCGCAACACCATCATCCCAGCCAGCCGCGTGGAGCGCTTCTATCCCAGCACGCCAGACCAGCGGCATTTGCACCTGGAGATCTATCAAGGCGAGGCCCGCAGGGTGCAGGACAACATTGCGCTGGGCAAACTGGAAATGCCTTTGCCAGACCGTAGCGATGATGATGGTTTTGCGACCGACGTGCGCTTTACGCTGGATGCCAATGGCCTGCTGGAGTGGAGGCTGTATTACTGCGGCATGGCCAGCCCCAAGGCATCGCCCGGCAGTTGGTGATTGAGGCTTCGGCGGAGCGCTTTCGCCTGAGGAACTGGCAAAAAGCCTGGATCGCATGAAAGCGCTCAAACTCCATCCCCGTGATCGCTTGGAAGTGCGCGCACTGATCGCAAGAGCTGAACGCCACCATACACAGCTATTGGGCATGTGGGCGCAGCCTACTGGCAGATGCGATTACGGAATTTGAGGCCGCGTTGGATACGCAGGATGATCGCAAGTTTGCCAGCCACGTAAGGAGCTGCAAGAGCTTCTGGCGCGCATTGAGGCAGAGCATTACCTGGTGGAACGGAATAGTCATGAATCTGCAGGAAGCGTTTGCACAATTAGGGTTGCCCATAGACGCCGATGAGCGGGCGGTGCGCCGGGCTTATGCACGACAGCTCAAAGACATTGACCAACTGGCGCAGCCCGAGGCATTTATGCACTGCGCAGTGCTTTACGAGCAGGCCATGGCCTATGCGCGAAGCAATGCAGCATTGGATCACCCTGATGCAGAGCCTGATAAGACGGAGCCGCAGCAACCGCCTTTGGAACCGCTGCAATCTTTGCAATCGCTGGACTTGCGAGACGTGGCGTCACAGTTGGGAATACAGAGCAGCATGAGCACAGCAGTGCTGACCCAAGCCCTGGAACCGATTCGGAGCCGAACTCTGAGCCAGAACCACAGCCAGAGCCAAAGCTGTTGGTGATGAGCCCTATGGCTGTTGCAGAGCAGCTGTTGGATGCGTGGCAATGGGAGTTTTCTCCAAATAACATTGAAGCGGCGCAGGCAGAGCTGCAGAGGCTGATGGCCAGCCCGATGCTGGAGAGCTTGGAGAACCGCGAGGCCTTTGAGATGGAGTTGGCGCTGCGCATTGAAGGCGGAGCGCTAGGTGCGCGACGCAGTGCGCTGTTAATTGCGGCGGACAACCTGTTTGACTGGCGGCGAAACGGTGTGCAGGAGAGTCGCTTGAATATATTCTGGACGGATTTGCTGCGTTGGAGCCCAAGCAGCGAGAGCTGGTAATTGCCTTGTTGGGTGAGCCTGACCCCTGGGTTGCGCGAATGCAAATGGTGACCCGATCACCTGGAATTTTTTGAGCAGCAGTTGCCCAATTGGCTTGCGTGGTGGCTGCCCGAGGGACACGCGGAGCGTTGGTTTTCAGTATGGGCAGCTTTACCTGCATGGAAGCGGTGAAAGAAGGCTTCCGCTTGGCGCCAGAGCAAGCGGGGAAGATGCCTTTTCTTTTTGGCTCAGATGGCTTTTATTGTCGTGCTGATCTTGGGCGGAATTTTTGCGTATCACTGGATTTCTGTGCGTGACCAACGAAGGCAAGAAGCTGGGTTGGACCAGGCGTGTTTGCAGAAGTTGGCCTTGTTCCGTTCATCCGCTTGGCAGGACCTACATGCAAAAGATCTTCGTGATTATTTTCAGTGCGCCGGTAGCGCTGGCTTTCCTATGAAAGCAGATATCCGCGGCTGGGAGCAGGCATTGCGCATTGCCAACGTATTGGCTCCGGCGCGAGATCATCGCCAGGAGGGACCTCCAGTGCTGTTGTACGACGATCTTTTGCTGAACTTGTCCGATGGCCGAGCCTTTGGCTTTGTTCGGTCTTACCCATTACCGCCCTATTGCGTGCAGCTACGCAGCTTCGCAGTTCGTAATCAATGGCTGCAGGTGGGCGATATCGCATCAGCCAAGGCTTTCGTGGAGGAGCTGGCATGGTGCGATGCGCAGAAGACTGAGGACGAAACCGAAAACTTAAGACTAGCGATCGAGTTAGCGTGTTTGACCGGAATATTGATTCGAAAGTTTTAGGATATGTACTGCGCCATGTAGACGTTTGGCCTGATGCCAAGAAGCCAACAGTTCCCTTGGAAGTATTGATGAACGAAGCCAAGCTGCCGGATTACGACTGGCGGTTGGCGCCTGAAGTGGACGCAGGCGCTGTGGAGTGTCCGCATGACGTACCCTGCAAACAATCCGACATGTCCTTGTCGCTTTTGCCCGTAAATACAGACGAAAGAAGATAGTAAGAATCCAAACAGATTTCTACTTCATTTACTTACTAGGAGGTTCCATGGGTATTGCCCAGTCAGGGGTGGCATTTCGGCCACAAATCCGATTCAAGACGTTCAAGCATTCATCTCTCAACTCTTTGGTCAGAACGCTGTTGAAATCCCTCATCCAAACAGAGGCGAATTTGACATCCGAAATCAAAGCGATGTCATGGTGCAGTTCTTTGACGATGTTTGCTTTGTATGCAATGGCGATCTTGTTTGGGGACTGCTCGCAGACCCGAATGCAGATATGCAGCCGCTTTCCGAGCGGCTTGGCAACCCAGCCTATCTCTTAGCTTTCTGTCACTACGACTCTGGCGGAAGTTTTGGCTATGCGGTGATGGAAAATGGCGTCCGGACTCGCACCAGATTGCAGACAACCGACATTCCGAGCTTCTTCCACTCATTGAAAGTGGCGAACCACAACAGTTTGAGTCTACATGGCTGTCAGCAACGTCTTATCTTGAAGAAGATGAGGACAATCCACCTGAAGAATGGGAAAGAGTTTATCGCTTAGGAGATCAAGAGGTCACTGAAGATTGGCTCACTGCACAAATGTTGGGTGAAGGTCTTGAAGCGATCTTTGGAGTCTGCCCTTGGACTACAGATGCCCACCCGACCTACCATTTCTTTCAGTTGCACTCAAAGTAGTAATCTGATGGGTTTGATCATGAGGGTGTGATTTAAGTCCATACCAAAGGAAAGTCTGTTTCGAGTCTTGAGGCTCAAGTTGAAGTATTCAATTTGAGCGCTTTTTATGAGGGCTATAAAATGCATTTTTATATCGAGTTGTGTTCTTTATTATAGACAAGCAATGAGTTTTTGCG
>NZ_JBHRUZ010000001.1:0-27712 GCF_042647185.1 Comamonas sp. JC664 | reverse complement strand
CAGCGCTGCATCTGCTCGGCCTGGTAGGCGATGGCACGGTGCACGGTCATCGACGAGCTTGGCGTTTGGCGCGCTTTGGCGCTGGGTGAGCAGCAACGCATAGGTGATGCCCAGGTGGTCGACCAAGGTGTGGCATCGGGCCAGCTTGCCGTCTTCGCTCTGGCTGCGGGCCAGCAACTCCTGCGTGGCCTGGTAGATGGCCGAGGCCGCGCTGCCGTGGCTGCTGCGGGGTGACAAGGGGTCGTGGCGGGAAGGGTGCGCATCTTCTCCGAGCGGGCTGATGTGCAGGCCCTTCGAGCAGCAGTTGCCAGGCCCAGGGTGCTGGCGGGCACTGGATCGCTCAGCAGCTGCAGGCGGGGCGAGTGCGCGCGTCATGCGGTGGCTGAGCAGCGCCAGCATCTCGGCGCGCTCCTGCGCGCTGTCGGCCAGGCTCCAGGACTGGCGCAGATCGGCCAGCGCATCCTGCGGCTCATCGCCGGGCAGCGGCAGCACGGCGGTCGCCCAGTCAATGCGCAGTTCCACGCCGGTGGCATTGAACGCCCAGGCCCATTGCCGCATGCGCGCTGCGCCCTCCGTCCAGGCCTCGGCAACGCTGGGCTGCTGGATGCTGAAGCTGGTGATGGGCAGGTTCTGCGCGGTGATGGTGTAGAACATCAGGCAGCCGTCCATAGGGCTTGGGCAGATCCACCGCCTGCTGGCCACAAAGCGCGCTGCCAGGCTCAGCTGGTGGGCCAGGCGGACGTGCGCAATGCACCTCCATGCACAGATGGCGCTCCTGCGCTTCATCAAACAGCGTCTCGCAGACCTCTGGGCTGAGCAAGGGGCGTTGTGGGTCATGTGCAGGTCTCCGGTCTGGGGGCTGGCCTCAAGGGCAATTGCCCAGCCTTGTCTTCATGAGTGCAACTCTGTGCCAACGCGAAAAACGGCAGCTGTTACCTCTGTGAAATTTATTAGATCATTGTTTTAAATGAGTATTTTTATTTTTCGTACGCCATAGGTGCGGCGTAAAAGGCAGTTTTGCTCCAGTTGTTACGGAGGTGTTTACGTAACGTTCGTCTTTGTGGGGGGAGCGTTTCGCCGCCCGGCAGCCAGCCTTTGGCGCAGGCAGGGTCTGTATAATCGGCCGGTTTTTGGCGCGCGCCAGGCGGGGCTTTTTCTGCCAACGGATGTGTGTACAGATACGCAAGATTTCTGCTGTTTTCTGCGGCTTTTGGTCCACTGCAACGAGAAAATCCCCCATGCAAAGTGCTTTCCCAGCGCGCTCTACCCTGCGATCCCTGGTGCCCGTCTTTTTCGCCAGCGCTGGGCGCGCGGTCTGCGTAGGTGTGCTGATTGGGGGGCGCTGCGCGCAGGCGCAGCCGCGCACGTCGCCTGCATTCGCCCGCTGTGGCGGAAGTGAGCCAGTTGCTGCAGCAGGGCAAGGCAGCGCAAGCCGCCAAAGAGGCCGATGCCTACCTGCGCAAGCAGCCCGGCGATGTGGAAATGCCTTTTTGCGCGGCGTGATCGCGATCGAGCAAAACAGCATGCACAAGGCGATCAAGATCTTCCAGGAGCTGACCCGCGATTACCCCGGCATGCCCGAGCCCACAACAACCTGGCCGTGCTGTATGCCGCTGATGGCCAGGACCGCAGGCCGCGCAGGCGCAGGAGCAATCGATGCGCACCAACCCCAGTTACACGACGGCGCATGAAAACCTGGGCGACCTCTACGCCCGCATGGCCAGCGATGCCTATGCCAGGCGCTGCAGCTCGAAGGCGCGCCCAAGCAGACGGCCCCCCAGCTGGCGCTGATCACGCAGATTGTCCCGGCCTCGCTCGCCAACGGAAAGAAACGCGCTGGTGCAGGCCGAGCCGATGTGCCGCCCAAACCGGTGGCGCCCCGCCACCGCCGCCAGCACCTGCGCCTGCGCCGGTGTCAGCGCCCGCACCAGCACCAGCCCCTGTTGCAGCGCCCAAACCGCCTGCGCCTAGCCCTGCACCGGCTGTTGTAGCCAAGCGGCATCCACGCCGGTTCCGGCGCCCAAGCGGCTCCGGCACCTGCGCCCACGCCTGCAGCCGCTCCGGCGCTGTGCCTGCTGAGCCCGCCAAGGCTGTGGCAGCAGTGCTGTGGCAGCCAATGCTGTGGCAGCCAGCGCCCGCCGCCCCAGCCGCCAAACCGGCAGACCGGTGGCCGAGACCAAGCCCAAGCCAGCGCGTGATACCGCCAAGCTCGATGTGGAGCGCGCCGTCAACAGCTGGGCCACGGCTTGGGAGAAGAGGACATGCCCGGCTACCTGGCCGCCTACAGCGACCATTTCAGCCCAGCCGGTGGCGGCAGCCTCAGTGCCTGGAAGGAAGAGCGGCGCCAGCGCATTGTCGGCAAGCAAGCGATTGTGGTGAATGTGCGCAATCTGCAGGTCAGCGTGGAGGGCGAGCAGGCAACAGCCAAGTTCCGCCAGTACTATGCGGCCGGCGCGCTCAAGACCACCACCCGCAAGACCTGGTGATGCGACTGGAAAAAGGCCATTGGCGCATCATGCGCGAGACCACGGGCGGCTGATCGCTCCGCGCTGCAACAGGCTATGATCGGCGCTGGTCCGCACAGAAGTCAGTTGAAGGAATCACAGGCAATGCCTTTTTGCAAGCAGTTTTGGCGCTCGGGCGTTGGTGCAGCCGTGGTGGCCGCGGCAGGTGCGGCGCTGGCTGCTGGCTCGCCGGCCACCGCCGCGCGCTGCTGCCCAGGCAAAGACGGCGCTGCCGCCAAGGCCCGCCAGCCCGATGCCGAAGAGCGCCTGGTTGCAGATCATTGCGCTGGTGCAAAACCAGCAGCTGGACCAGGCCCTCAAGGCCGCCGCCAGCTGACGGCGATGTGCCGCATTTTCAGGCCGCGCAGCTGGTGTATGCCGATCTGCTGCGTTTTCGCTCGGGCAGCCGGGCATTGACGCCCGCTGCGTGGCCCAGCGTGCCATGGTGCTGCCCGTTAAACATATACCCCTGCCGCAGGCCGGCGCAGCGGTGCCGCCCACGCCCGCTGCCAACGCCCAGGGCGGGCAGACCCTGGAGCAGCTCCAGGGTCTGCAGACGAGATCCGCCGCCGCATGCAGGCGCCCCAATCGCTGCGGCCGCCGGTCAGGTGCCTGCGGAGTTTCTGTCGCTGTCACCCTCGGTGGCCAGGTCATCGCCATCGATGCCAGCCAGTCGCGCCTCTACCTGCTGCGCCATGACCAAGCCAGCTGCAGCTTGTCGACAGCTTCTATGTCTCCGTCGGCAAGCTGGGGGTGGGCAAGCTCGAAGAGGGCGACCAGCGCACCCCCGAAGGCATCACTTTATTGGCCGCCAGATTGCGGCCAGCGCCTGCCCGAGTTCTATGGCAAGGGGGCTCTGACCCTGAACTACCCAATGACTGGGACAAGGCATGGGCCGCTCGGGCAGCGGCATCTGGCTGCATGGCGCGCCGCCGGACCAGTTCGCCCGCCTGCGCAGGGCCAGCGATGGCTGCGTGGTGCTGGCCAACCCCGATCTGCTTGCGCTGATGCGCACGGTGGACAAGCTCACGCCGGTGCTGATCCGCGAGAAGCTGCAGTGGGTGGCGCCAAGCGATGCCTCGCACCGCCAGAGCACTGACGCTTTCACGGCCGTGCTGCAGCAGTGGCACCAGCCTGGATGCAGGACGACCCCCAGCGCGCCTTGCAGCTGGCCACGCCGCAATGGACGGCCTCGTCCGAAGGCCAGGCCTGGCAGACACGCATGGCCGCGCTGTTCAAGGGCCGCAGTTGGAGCTGCAGGACATCTCTACCTACGGCTGGAAAGACGACAAGGGCGAGATTCGCGTGGCCAAACCTGAAGCTCAAGAGCCGCGAAACAGGCGCAGCCCTTGTCGCTGCGCCAGTACTGGCGCAAGGTGGGCAAGGACTGGCGGCTGTTCTCCGAAGATCTGCAAAACCAGGGCTGATCGCTCTTAGAACAGGTTCTTAGCCCATAGCAAAAGGCCAAACCAAGGTTTGGGCCTTTGTGCGTTGAGAGCCGTGGCGCTGTGCCAGGCTCAGGGGCTTGTGCCGCAGCTCAGTGCTGCGAGTCCGGGTCGTCCAGCAGCTGCTGGCGCAGCTTCTGGTCTTCGGTCATCTCAAACCACATGGCGTTGAGCACCGCAAAGGCGGCGGCCAGCGGCAGGCCGAGAATCCAGGAGAAATACCACATAGTCGAATCCTTTCTGTGTGCAGCGGCGCTCAGTAAGCGTGGCCGTTGCCGTCGTTGATGTCCTTGGCATTGACCTTGCCCCAGAGGACCGAGTAGACCCAGCTGGTGTAGGCCAGGATCAGCGGCATGAAGATGAGGGTGCAGACCAGCATGATGAACAAGGTCATGTGGCTGGACGACGAATCCAGACCGTGAGGCTAAAGCGCGGGTCCACCGACGAGGGCAGGATCATCGGGAACATCGAAGCGCCCACGGTCAGGATGATGCCGGCAATGCCCAAACCGCTGCTGATCATCGCCAGACCTTCCTTGCGGGAGCGGAGCAGCAGCGCAGCGATCAGGCAGCCAAGCACGCCGAGGATCGGCGCAGCCATCGTCCAGGGTGCTGCTGGTAGTTCTGCATCCAGGCGCCGGGCGCGTGGGCTGCGGTCTTGAACAGCGGGTTCGACGGGCCGGTGGTGTTCAGCGCCGAGGTGATGCTGTAGCCGTCAACAAACTTCCACAGCACGATGCCGGCGAGCACGAACAGCACAGCAGTCACAACCGCCGAGATGCTGCCCACGGTGCGGGCACGGGCGGCAATGGCGCCTTCGGTCTTGATGCACAGCCAGGCCGCCCCATGCATCAGCAGCATGGTGACGGAGATGAGGCCTGCGAGGATCGCGAAGGGGTTGAGCAGGCCAAAGAAGCTGCCGTCGTAGTGGATATAGAGCTCAGGCGTCAGGCGGAAGGGTACGCCCTGGAGCACATTGCCCATGGCCACGCCGCAGATCAGCGCGGGGATAAAGCTGCCGGCAAACAGCGCCCAGTCCCAGCGGCTGCGCCAGGCGGGGGACTCGTTCTTGCTGCGGTACTTGAAGGCGACCGGGCGCAGGATCAGACCGATCAGGATCACGAACATGGCCAGGTAAAAGCCGAGAAGGACACCGCATAGAGCTGCGGCCAGGCGGCAAAGATGGCGCCACCGCCCAGCACCAGCCAGACCTGGTTGCCTTCCCAGGTGGGGCCCACGGCATTGATGATGACGCGGCGCTCCAGGTCGTTCTTGCCCAGGAAGGGCAGGAGCATGCCGGTGCCCAGGTCAAAGCCATCCATCACGGCAAAGCCGATCAGCAGCACGCCCAGCAGGACCCACCAGATGACACGCAGGGTGTCGTAGTTCAAAAGTGTATGCAAGATCATGGTGTTACTTTCCCGAATAGGTGGGTTGCGCCGTGCGATCGAGGCATAGCTCAGCGGCTGCGGATCGCGCTGCTCGGGCTCGAGCTCGGGGCCCTTTTGGATGGCCTTGAGCATCAGCTTCATCTCGATGATCAGCAGCACCGTGTACAGCGCCACAAAGCCCAGGATCGTGATCAGCAAGGTGGTGACGCCCAGGTTGGACGCGGCCACAGCGGTGGGCAGCACGCCTTCGATGATCCAGGGCTGGCGGCCAAACTCGGCGACGAACCAGCCGCACTCGATCGCAACCCAGGGCAGCGGAATGGACCATACCGCCACCCACAGCAGCCAGCGGCGGTTTTCCAGCTGGTGGCGCGAGGCGAGGTAGAAGAATGCAGCCGTCAGCACGATGAAGAACATGCCCAGCGCGACCATGATGCGGAAGGTCCAGAACAGCGGAGCCACCTGCGGAACCGTGTCCCAGGCCGCCTTGGCGATCTGTGCGTCGCTGGCCTGGCGCGGGTCATCGACATAGCGCTTGAGCAGCAAGGCATAGCCCAGCGACTTGCCATTGGCCTCGAACTGCTCCTTGAGCTCGGGCGAGATCGTGGTCGTCGAGCCGGCATCGCGGATTTTCTCCAGCGCGTCATAGGCCTTGATACCGTCGCGGATCAGCACCTCGGCGTGCTTGACCAGGTCGTTGATGCCCTGCAGCTCGGTATCGAGCGAGCGCGTGCCGATCAGGCCCATCGCCCATGGGATATGGATCGCGTAATGGGTCTCGCGCGCCTCTTGGTCAGGAAAGCCGATGGCGGTGAAGGCGGCCGGCGCGGGCTCGGTCTCCCACATCGCTTCAATCGCTGCGAGCTTCATCTTCTGGTGCTCGCCCGACAGGTAGCCGGACTCATCACCCAGCACCACGACTGACAGTGAGCCGGCCAGGCCAAAGGCCGCAGCCACCGTCATCGAGCGCTTGGCCAGCGCCACATGGCGGCCCTTGAGCAGGTACCAGGCCGACACGCCCAGCACAAAGATGGCTGCGCAGACATAACCGGCAGAGACGGTGTGCACAAACTTGGCCTGCGCCACAGGGTTGGTCAGCACGGCGGCGAAGTCATTGACTTCCATGCGCATGGTCTGCGGGTTGAAGACGGCGCCCACGGGGTTCTGCATCCAGCCATTGGCGATCAGAATCCACAGCGCCGACAGATTGGTGCCCAGGGCCGTGAGCCAGGTGACGATCAAGTGCTTGACCGGCGAGAGCTTGTCCCAGCCAAAGAAGAACAGACCGACAAAGGTCGCCTCCAGGAAGAAGGCCATCAGCCCTTCGATGGCCAGCGGGGCGCCAAAGATGTCGCCCACATAGTGGCTGTAGTAGCTCCAGTTCATGCCGAACTGGAACTCCATCACCAGACCGGTCGCCACGCCGATGCGAAGTTGATGCCAAAGAGCACGCCCCAGAACTTGGTCATCTGGCGCCAGATGACACGCCGCGTCATCACATAGACCGTCTCCATGATGGCGATCAGCATGGACAGCCCCAGGGTCAGGGGAACGAAGAGAAAGTGGTACAGGGCTGTGAGTGCAAACTGCAATCTTGATAGCCCGACGATGTCGAGATCCATGAACTGGTCCTTCCGTGTTGTAAGTGCTCGATCTGGTAGAAAAACTACGTGGGTTCCAAACTGACGAATACCTGTGTTGCGTGAACCGGGCTAGCCAGGCCGCAATCGCTGCAACAGCGCTTCAAACTCCGCCGTGCCCTTGCGCGCTTGTGCCATGCTTTCTTGCAAGGGGGCGATCCAGACAATGCGGTCGGCGTGGCGCGCCTCGCGCTGCAAATGGCTGGCCATCACGATGGCGCCCTGGCCGCTGGCGGCCCGCTTTGCATGCCATTGCGCAATCGCATGCATCACCTGGGCGGCGGTCTGGCGGTCCAGGCCTTCGGTGGGTTCGTCCAGCAAGCCCAAGGGCGCTGGGTGCAGCAGCAGGCGGCCAGCGCCAGGCGGCGCGATTCGCCCCCCGACAGGCCCGCGCCCTGGCTGCCCAGGGGCGTGTTCAGTTGCCCCGGCAGGGCGCCGATGACATCGGCCAGGCCTGCCGTTTGCAGTGCGGCCCACAGCTCGGCATCGCTGGCGTCAGGCCGGCCCAGGCGCAGGTTGGCGGCCACGCTGGCCTGGAACAGCTCCGTGCGCTGGGGCAGGCTGGCGCATGGCTTGCGCAGCACCTGGCCGGCACTGGGTGCCAGGTCGCCGGCGATCAGCGCCATCAAACTGGATTTGCCCGCGCCGCTGGGCCCTGCCAGCACCAGCCATTCGCCATCGGCCACTTGCAGATCGATCTGCTGCAGCAAGGCGCGGGCGCTGCCCGGGTGTTGCAGGCCCACGGCCTGCATGTCGACGGCCAGGCCGGCTGCCGGTGCGCGGTTGTCTGTGGCGGCGGTGTGGGCCGGCGTATCGAGCAGCGGGGCAATACGGCGCGCAGCGAGCAAGGTGCGGCCCGCCTCCATCGCACCACGGCGGATGTGGACGAGGGGCTCCAGCGCCGCGAGCAGCAGCAAGGTGGCCAGCGCGGCAATGGGTGCCCCAATCTCGCCCTTCTGCGCCAGCCAGGCCGCGCAAAGCAGCGCAGCAGCGGTGGCGCAGTGGCCCAGCATCGCCATCGCAACGGCCAGCTGCGATTCCAGCCGGTTGAGGCGGATATCGGCAGCCCACTGCTGGCGCTCTGCCGCAGCAATGCGGGCCATCTGGCGCTGCAGGCTGCCAGCCATCACCAGCTCGGTCTGCGCGCCCACCGCATCAATCACCTGGGCCCGCAGTTGCTCGCCGGCAAAACTGCGGCGCAGCGCGGTCATAAAGCCCTGGCGCACACACCAGGCCACGCAGGCCAGGCCACCGGCCAGCACCATGGCGCCCACCAGCAGGCCGCTTTGCCAGTTCAAGAAGATCGTTAAAGCCAATGCAGTCACGCAGGCGCTGATGAGCAGCGATACGGCGGGGTGAGCAGGCGCAGGTAGACGGCATCCAGCGCATCGATGTCGGCGGTGAGGCGGTGCAGCAGGCGGGCAGGGCGCTGGCGCAGAGCCAATGCGGTATCTGCGGCGGCCAAGCGCGAGAACAGCTGCACCCGCAGGGCGGCCAGCACGCGCAACGTTGCATCGTGGGTGACGACCCGGTCGCTGTAGCGCGCGCCGGTGCGCAGCATCGAGAAAAAGCGCACGCCCGCGCCGGGCGCAAACACATCAAACACCACGGCCGTGGCGGTAGAAAGACCCGCCACATAGGCCGCGGTGAGGAACCAGCCCGACAAGCCCAGCAGCGCCATGCCGGCGCACACGGTGATCGCAGCGAGCAGACTGCCCAGCAGCATGCGCCGGCGGTAGGGCGATTGCGCAAACAGCTGGACGATGGTGCGCAGCGCGTTCCAGGCCTTCATGCGATGCTCCTCATGGCGGCGGGCAGGCCAGCGGCAATGGGCGGCTGGCTGCAATCGAGCGACAGCACCCGGTCCATGCAGGCGGCCAGAAGCGGATCATGGGTGGCCACCACCAAGGTCGCGCCGCGCGCTGCCAAGGCCAGCAGGCCCTGGCGCACAAACTGGGCGGTCTCGGCATCCAGATGGGCCGTGGGCTCATCGGCCAGCACCAGGCGGCAGCCAGGCGTGGCGGCTGCGCGTGCCAGGGTCAGGCGCAAGGCCTCGCCACCCGACAGGCCCAGGCCCCCGTCGCCCACCACGGCATTGCCGCGCAAGGCCAACACGGGGCCCAGGGCCGCGCTCTGCACCGCTTGCTGCAGTGCGGCCTCGTCGATATCTCGGCCCAGGCGAATGTTGTCCACCAGGCTGGCGGCCAGCACATGGGGCTTTTGCGCCACCCAGGCCATGCCGCTGCGCAGGCCGGCGGCGTGGGCTGCATCCATGGGTCGTCCATCGATGTGGATGCTGCCTGCGCTGGGCGCTGCCAGGCCCGCGATCAGCGCCATCACCGTGGATTTGCCGCTGCCGCTTTCGCCCCACAGCGCAACGCGCTCGCCAGCGGCAATCTCGGCGCTGAAGGCCTTGACCACCAAGGGGCTGTCGGCACTGTATTGAAAGCTGAGGTCTCGGATCGTCAGCGCGGCAGCCGCTGCGGTGTTGGCGCTGGCCGCGCGGTCCTGGTCGCTATCGCCACCACCCACCATCTGCGGGCCAGGCTGCTGCAGCGCTTGCAGTGCCTGCTCGGCCGCCACACCTGAGGCCTTGTCATGCCACACGGCCGATAGCTCGCGCAGCGGCTCAAAAAATGCCGGGGCCAGCAGCAGCACAAACATGGCCTGCGCCAAGCCCAAGGTACCGCCCCAGCTGCCAAACGGGATCTGGCCCAGCAGATGGAACCCGACATACACAGCGACCAGGGCCACGCCCAGCGCGGAGAAAAGCTCCAGCACTGCAGAGGACAGAAATGCAATCTTGAGCACGGCCATGGTGTTGGCGCGCAGCTGCTCTGCCGCACCGGCCAGCTGTTGCGCAACTTGCCCGACCGCACCCAGACCGCGAATACTGGCCAGGCCCTGCAGGCGATCGAGCAAAAACTGGTTCAGGTTGCCGACATCCTGCAAATGTTTTTTGCTGGCCGCCTCGGCCCGCCAGCCCACCAGCGCCATAAAGATGGGGATCAAGGGCGCAGCCACCAGCAGCACCAGGCCCGCCACCCAGGACAGGCTGAACACACAGACGAGGATGACCAGCGGCACCACCATGACCTTGGTGCGCGCTGTCGTGTAGCGAGCCCAGTAGGGCGTGATGTGGTCGGCCTGCTCGCTGAGCACACTGGCCGCCAGCCCGGCCGATGGGCGATGCGGGTGCAGGGGCGAGTGCAGCGCCAATGCCTGCAAGGCCTGCAGCCGCAGCTGCTGCGTGTGGGCGCGCGCTGCGGCAAAAGCGCGGCGCAGGCCATAGCCATCGACCAGGGCCCGCAGCAAGCCCAAGGCCAGGAACAGGGCGCAAGCCTTGGCCAATGTCGACCAAGCCGCTTGCTGGTGGATCGCCTCAATTCCCCAGGCAATCACTGCCGCCTGCGGCAACCACAGCAAGGCTGCCAGCACCTGCCACCACGCGCCCTTCGCAGAGGGGCGCGTTGCCACAGCAGGGCTGATGGCGGAGGAGGTGGCGCGGTTGGATGGCATGGGGTAAGTTTTTAGTTTTCAGAAATTCTTGAAACTATTGTATATCCAAGATGCTCATTAATTCAATTTATCGAATAGCTGATACGAACTGCCTTCGATGAAGGTGTGGCACTTGTCTGTCAGCGCAACGGCGCAGATTGCTACGAAATTAAGAGCGCTAAAGGCTCTAAAAAACTAGATGAAGCAGAAATTGCTGCAGTCTAAAGAGCCTTCAGTCCTGGCTGCAGCACGGTGTTTCGGGCCCGCTTTGCCAAGAGCTTGAGCCGATTGTGTTGCCTAGAGTGTGAACAGAGCTTGCTGTAAGTCAAGAACAGCGCGGGTTCTCCCTAGGGGATGGGCTGGGAGAGATGGGGCGTTGTTGGGGGGCGACTGGAATCGTCGCTAACCGACAAAACCAGGGAGACAGGTCTGGGTGCGCGCAGCGTGAAGTCTGCCCGCTCAGGATTGAGTGAGGATGGCTCCAGATGACAGTGACCGTTGCGTTTGGAAACCAAGTGGGAGATGGATTCCAAGCTTTGAGAGTTGCTAGTTCTAGATAGGCAGGCGGTTTGTGTGGCAGAGCAAGTAGAAGTCAAGTAGCTCAATGAGGTGCGTCTTGCCGTAATACCAAGCGCAATTTCAAGGTTCTCTCGCCGCGAGATTGGATACAGATGGGTGCTCGTCTCTTTAGCGGATATCCGACGCTGTCCAAATTCTTGCAATTTGTTGTCAAACAGATTATTTGGATAGAAATATTTAGCAGACTAATGATTATCTCGAATTGTCGGAATTTATGAATGAATTAGACTTTTAGAGTTTGCTGGCTTTGGTGTAGATTTGCTCGATGCCAAGGTTTGCAAAAAATCTCAGCTGCTTCATTTTGAGAGGATAAGAAATTGGTGTATTTTAACATTCCAGGTCCACTCGGCGTGCGTGAGCATAGTAATAACCACGATGGGCCGTTCAGTAATAAATTCTTCCACAATGGCGTTCATCAATCTCCTAGTCAGGGCTCTGATGGTGCAGTGGGGGACCTATATTTTCCGACGCCGTTAGCTCACAAGATAGCAAATTCTGATATTTCTGCTGGATTAATGTGTGAACAGCTGAGTGAAGCAGAATTTTCAGTGCTGGTGATGGCTCTTTGCCAAGATGCAATTGCCTTGGCGGAGCAAAGGCAGGCAGAACTTCAACACTGGGATGCTGCGGCAAAAAAGCGTACATGGATTTGGTTTAATTCTTCAAGCGATGAGCTCAGAGATTTTTTGCTAAAGGGTATTGCTGCAACCATTGTGAGCTTACGAGCGCTAAGGGCGAAAGATTTCGTTCAGTATTCCGAGGAGAATATAAATCTAGGTTCGTGCCGCGGGTCGGTAGTTGATCCTGAGGCCGCAGCATCGGTTTGCCCAGTGGATATCACTAACAAGAGAATTATGATCGCGCCAAAATTTTGTGGTCTGAGCAGAGATAAAAGAAACCCATATAATGGAGAGATCGGAGATGGAGATAGTCAGCTTTTGACTCTCGTGCATGAAGTCACCCATTTCAAAGACGTGTTTGGTTCCAATGATAATTTTTATAGTACCTTTAGATCTATTAAGTATGTAGAGGATCCTGGTATCCGTTTTAATGCGGATAGCCTTGCTGCTTATATTATTGGCACTAACCCAAGAAAGGAGCGCTATTGATGCTAAATCCATGCAGTTGGCCCAAAAGAGCTGCCGTTTCACTGCTGCTCCTGTTTGGAGTATCATCAGTTTCTGCTTGCTCACTGATTGGGTTGCAGCATGAGGTGAAATTTCATGCGAATGATTCAAGCCTTGGTAAAAGTGAGGCAGTGGCGCTTGCTAGATGGTTTTTACATCAAAGAGATATAAGGCCCAATGATGAAGTTGACATTGTGTCCATGTATCCAGCGGGAAATAAAATGTTGGAGCAACTATCTCGCGGCAGAATGCAAAATATCGCAAAGATCATAACGGCCTTGAATACCGATGAGATTAGGGTAGTTTTGAATTCAGGTGAGGGGCAGCAGGATGCAGCAGAACCCCTAGGGTACGTGTATAACGAAGTACTCGTGATAATGGCACCTTCCTGTTCAAGGACTGGCACCTGTTGCGGTATCACTGTGAAGTAACGGACGCATGCGGCAATCCAGATTCATCTGGTTGCCGCTCTGCATCATTCAGCCTGAATCCCGGCGTCAGTTCCTGCCCCCTGCTGCTCCAACTTCTGCAACACCCAATGAATATGGCTGCGCAGCGCATACAACTCATCCGCATACGACAGCGGCACGGTGATCTTCTCGACCTTGCGGCTCAGCTCCAGCAATTCGGCCTGGATGCTCGCGCGGTCGGGGTTGGGTTGCTCCATCTCGTGCTCGATGGCACGCAGCTGGCCGTACCACTTGAAGACGCGGGAGCGCACGCGGAACTGGTAGAGGGGGGGCACGACCCGTGACAGCGGCAGCATGAAGGCCAGCAAAACACCCAGCACCAGCCACATGCGCTCGACCAGGTTGGCGAGCCAGAAGGGCAGGTAGCGCTGCAGCAGGGGGGCGGGTTCGTTGATGGCGCGCACGCCTTCGGGGGAGACGGCCAGTTCGCTGCTGCGGGTGTTGGGAAAGTCGCGTGCGCGGTTGAACCAACCCGCCTGGCTGTGGATGCCTTGCGAGGCCTGGGCGAACAGCTGCTTGATGGCGGGGTGGGTGTCATCGCGGGCCAGCAGCGAGGTGGTGGAGGCCAGCAGGTGCACGTTTTGCGGCGGCACATTGGCGGCAAGGTCGACAATGCCGCGCGGTAGGGTGACGGGGCTGAGGAACCTGAACTTGCGGCCATAGGCCTCGTTTTGCGGAAAATCCATCAGCTGCACGCCGGGGGTCTTCAGCAGCATCTGCACCATGGGCGATTCCGGCGCGGAGACCAGCACCATCGCATCGATCTTGCCATCCAGAAACGCGACGGTCGCAGGCGTCTCAGCCAGGTGCGACACACGCAGCTGGGCCAGATTCAGGCGGTTGGCCTCCAGCAATTGGTTGAACAGATTGGGCACGCCGCTGCCGGCGGTGCCGACATTGACACGCCAACCCGCCAGTTGCGTCAGATTGCTCAAGTGGGCGCGTTTGGTCAGGCGCTGCGCAGCATCGCTGCGGTAGAACAGCCAGACGGGCTCGACAAACAGCGCGCCCAGCGAGGTGAGGCTATCGAGGTCGTCCTCGGTCAGCTCGGCGGTGCCGCCTTGCACAAAGGCCAGATCGACCTTGCCCTCGCGCAGCAGCTGCAGGTTGTCGAAGGAGCCTTCGCTGCCGACGAGGTCTACCCGGATCTTGTTCCTGGCCAGGGGCGTGCGGTACTGCTCGCCAAAGCTGGCGTAAGCGCTTTGGGCCGGGCCGGTGGCCAGCTTGACCTGCGAGGGCGGGTTGGGCTTGAGCCACCAGTAGGCCCCCACGATCAAGGCCACGGCCAGGATGACCAGCGGGCCGCCGGAGACCAGCGCATCGCGGATATTGAGCACCAGGGTGATCAGGGTTTGGCGCAGCCCGTAGGCTTTTTGGCGCATCGACGTGGAGCGGTCACCCATGGTGTGTGGCGGGCTGCCTGCGCAGCGCAGTTGGAATGGCGCCTACTGTAAATCAGCGGCGCAGGGCAGGTGCAAGGCCTTGTGGTTTTCTCCGGCATCGATTTGTAAACGATTGGCATGCAGCACCGCCTGCAAGGTGGCCTGGGCGACCGCTTCGGCGGCCATCGTGGCCAGCACCATCATCCCCAGGCTGCGCCCGGCGGCGCCAGTACCCAGGCAGAACAAGGTGTCGCCGTCGGACATGGTGTGCACCGGGTTGATGGCGCGCGCCAGGCCATCGTGGCCCACGGTGGCCAGGCGGCTGGCCTGCGCCTTGGTGATGACGGCATCGGTGGCGATCACGCCGATGGTGGTGTTGGTGCCCGCCAGCAGGGGCTGGGGCGGCTCGCCGCGCAGCAGCGCGCGGCGCGTGTCGATGAGGCCCAGACCATCGCGGGTGCGTGCGCCAGCCACCACCTGGGCGGTGTCCGGGTGCAGTACATCGCCCAGTGCATTGCAGGCAATGATGGCGCCCACGGTGACGCCATCGACGGTGACGGAGGCCGTGCCGATGCCGCCTTTCATCGCCCGCTGGATGCCAAAGATCTTGCCTACGGCTGCGCCGGCCCCCGCGCCCACATTGCCTTGCGCGGGCATGGCGCTGCTGGCGGCCTGGCAGGCGGCATAGCCGGCCTGGGCATCAGGGCGGATGCGCATATCGCCCACCAGCACGTCAAACAGCACGGCCGCAGGCACCAGCGGAATGCGGCCCACGGAGATATCGAGGCCTACGCCTTGCTCTTCCAGCCAGCGCATGGCGCCGCTGGCGGCATCCAGGCCCCAGGCGCTGCCGCCCGCCAGCATGATGGCGTGTACGCGCTCGACCAGGTTGGTGGGGTGGAGCAGGTCGGTTTCGCGCGTGCCGGGTGCGGCGCCGCGCACATCGACGCCGCCCACCGCCCCGGCCTTGGCCAGGATGGCCGTGCAGCCGGTGGGGCGTCGTGTGTCGGTGAAATGGCCCACTTCGATGCCTTGCACCATGGTGATGGAGCCG
Source organism: Comamonas sp. JC664 (assembly GCF_042647185.1). Classification (NCBI taxonomy): domain Bacteria; kingdom Pseudomonadati; phylum Pseudomonadota; class Betaproteobacteria; order Burkholderiales; family Comamonadaceae; genus Comamonas; species Comamonas sp. JC664. The sequence goes on along the minus strand of NZ_JBHRUZ010000001.1, from coordinate 12,623 downwards.
GCCGAAGCGATAGAGAGGGGGAGGAAGACATGGCCCGATTGTGGGCCAACTGGGCTTGTGGCTGTGGAGGCAAAGACAGCGGGCTGTCAAACAGGTGTCTGACAGCCCGCAAAGAGGGATGGGCAGGAGTGCGAGCGCAAGCCGATCAGGGGCGGATGACGATCTGCGGGCTGATGACAATGGCCTCGGGCGGGCGGGGCGCCACCAGCACCGGGGCGGCATAGACGGGCTGCGGCGCGGGTGCGTAGTAGGCGGCTGGGCGGTCATGGCAGCGGCGCTTTTCCTTGTATTCGCCATTGCGCTTCCACTTGCGCTCCACCTTGCAGTTGCCGTCCCAGAACTGCTCCTTGTGTTCCTTGCGGTGGTGGTGGCGGTGGCCGCCACCGTGGGCCCAGCTGGCATCGGCCAGGCAGGACAGTGCCAGCGCAGTGAGCAAAGGGGTCAACAAACGGTTCATGGCAGGGGGGTGGAGTTGTGGTGGATGCTGGCAGCTTAGCGGAAAATTCTGTATCAAAAGATGAGCAATGGTTGCTTTGTACATCAGCTCTAGTGGCTGTTTTGATGGTGTAAATCTATGGCGATGGCAGCTACGATTTTTCCATCTGTAAGCACCCGTTGCCGCGCTGGCGCCGGGTGCTGCGCGTCATCAGGCGTTGACGGTGGTTTGCTGCTGCTCTCCCAAGCCTTCAATACCCAGGCGCATCGTCTGGCCAGCTTTCAGGTAGACAGGGTTTGGCTTGATGCCCAGGCCCACGCCGGGAGGCGTGCCGGTCGAGATGATGTCGCCCGGCTGCAGGCTCATGCACTGGCTGACGTAGGCGACGATCTGCGCGACGCTGAAGATCATCGTCTTGGTGTTGCCGTTCTGAAAACGCTTGCCATCCACATCCAACCACATCGACAGGTTTTGCGGGTCCGGCACTTCATCGCGCGTCACCAGCCAGGGGCCGATGGGGCCAAAGGTGTCAAAGCCCTTGCCCTTGTCCCAGGTGCCGCCGCGCTCGATCTGCCATTCGCGCTCGGACACATCGTTGACCACGCAGTAGCCGGCCACATGCTCCAGTGCCTGCGCTTCGGTGATGTACTTGGCGGCCTTGCCGATGACCACGCCCAGCTCGACTTCCCAGTCGGTCTTGCTGGATCCACGGGGGATTTCGACAGCATCGTTGGGGCCGCAGATGGCACTGGTCCATTTGTTGAAGATCACGGGTTCGGTCGGGATGGCGGCTCCCGATTCAGCGGCATGGTCGGCGTAGTTGAGGCCGATGCAGATGAACTTGCCCACCTTGCCACGCAAGGGCCGACGCGCGGCTGGCCAGGCACTGCTGGCAGCGTGGCCGGGTCGATCGCGCGCAGGCGGGCCAGCGCGGCATCGCCCAGGTGCTGGCCTTCGATATCGCTGAGCACCCCCGATAGGTCGCGCAAGGTGTTGCTGCTGTCGAGCAGGCCGGGCTTTTCCTGGCCCACCGGGCCGTAACGCAGTAGTTTCATGTCATCTCCAATGGATCAAATTGCATGCAGGCGCCAGTCTAGGTGCCTGCAGCTAGGGCTGCTGTCGCGCAGCGGTAAAAGTGGGGGCTGGCGGGTTTTAGTTGGACCAGCCGCCATCAATCACATGGGCCTGGCCGGTGGTAAAGGCCGCCTCGTCCGAGGCCAGATAGGCCACCAGCGCGGCAATCTCCTCGGGCTTGCCGACGCGGCCCATGGGCTGGCGGGCCACAAAGGCGGCGCGCACCGCGTCAACCGACAGGCCATCGTGCGCTGCCTGGGTGGCGATGCGCTGGCCAAGCGATGGCGAATCGACGGTGCCCGGGCAGATGGCATTGCAGCGCACGCCCCGGGTGCAGTAATCGGCGGCGATGGACTTCGTCATGCCGATGACGGCTGCCTTCGACGCACTGTAGGCAAAGCGGTTGGGCACGCCCTTGATGCTGGAGGCGGCCGAGGACATATTGATGATGCTGCCCCGGCCGCGCTGCAGCATGCCCGGCAAAAAGGCGCGGATGCTGCGGTACATGGCTTTGACATTCAGGTCAAAGGCAAAGTCCCAGTCCTCCTCGCTGCATTCGAGCACGCTGCCGGCATGCACAAAGCCTGCGCAGTTAAAGAGGATGTCGATGGGGCCGAGCACTTCGGCCAGTGTCTGGATCTGGGCGCTGTCGCGCACATCGAGCTGGCGCGCATCGAGGCCCGAGCCTGCCAGCGGGCCGATATGCAAGTCGGTGGCAATCACGCGCGCACCTTCGGCTGCCAGGCGCTCGGCGCTGGCGCGGCCAATGCCTTGCGCCGCTGCGGTCACCAGTGCCACCTTGCCTGCCAGGCGGCCGGTGGAGACGGAAGAATGGGTCATGGAGTCAGTCCTGTGAAAGATGCCTGGACGCGCTATGGACTAGCGCGCCAGGCGAGGGGGTAAAGCGGAGTGCGCTTAGAAGTGCCCGTCCTGCGCCAGCTTGGGCGGGCTGCCAGCGGCGCTGGTTGGCGGGGTGGGTGCTGCCACCGATGCCTGCGGGCGGCGTCCATACTTGCGCGCCCACATGGCCGTGAGGATCGGCACCAGAATGGCGGTCAGCAGGCAGGCGGTGGCGGTGATGGCGGTGGCCGAATCGGCCATGGACTTGAGCTCGGGCACCATGGTGCCGATGATTTGCGGGTTGGCAACAGCTGCACCAGCGGTGGACGAGGCGGCCAGCCCCGCAGTGCCATTGCCGCCGCCAATGTACTTATCCGCCAGGATCAGCGGGATGCCGGTGACGATGATGACGGCCACGCCGACAAACACACCGGTAAAGCCGCTCTTGGCGATAACGCCCAGGTCAATCGAGCAGCCCAGCGCAAAGCCGAAGAACGGAATCAGCGGATGCACGCAGCGGCCAAAGAACTCGCGCAGGTTCGCATCCAGGTTGCCCAGCGCAAAGCCGATCAAAAACGGCAGCACCGCGCCGGCAAACAAGCGCGGCTCAAACACCGCCACGCCGGTGGCGCCCAGAATAAGCATGCTGACCAGCGGGCCGGACTCGATGGAGGTGAGCACAAACGCGCCAGCCTCCTCTTGCGTGCCGTATTGCTGCATCAGCGCGGCATACAGCCCCCCATTGGTCATGTCCATCGCGGTGACCAGCGCGAGCACCGAGAGGCCGGTGAACAGCCCCGTCTGGATGCCGCCGGCCGGTAAAAAGCGCGTGGCCACCATCGCCACCACCCAGGCGACCAGGATCTTGGTGAGCACCAAGGTGCCGGATTTTTTCAGCACCACGCCGGTGGCCTTGAGGTTGATCGTCGCCCCCATGCAAAAGAACCAGACCGCGAGGATCGGCACGGTGCCGGTCATCAGCCCGTTGGTGAACGAGCCAAAGTACTTGCCGGCATCTGCTGCAAAGGTGTGCACGCAGGCGCCCAGCAGCAGGGGAATCAGCATGAGCCCGCCGGGCACACGCTCAATGGTTTTCTGGATTTCCATGTCTCGCTCCTCACACTTTGGTGGTGAATTTGTTATCGCTTGTAGAGGTGTTGTCCGATGACTATCGTGGCAACCGGGACAGTGTTCCATAAATTAAAATTCAAAAAATAGCTGGTAAACCCTTTGTCTTTTGCCATTCATAAAAATTTACGGAACAGTATTCTGAAAAAAAAAGAATGTGTTCCAATGGTTGCCATATCTCCCGGTCAGCCCGCGTTTTGGCGGCCGCTTTTGTATCCATTGCATTCACCAGCCATGTCCGATTCATGCTTTGCCCCAGCGCCTGTCGCTGCCCCCGCCAGCCCCCGCCACCCTTTTGATCTGCAGGGGCGGGTAGCGCTGGTGACTGGCTGCAATACCGGCATCGGTGCGGGCATTGCGGTGGCGCTGGCGCAGGCGGGGGCCGATATCGTGGCGCTCAACCGCAGTGAGGCCCGCCAGACGGCAGCGCAGGTGCAGGCGCTGGGCCGGCGTTTTATCGCGGTGCAGGCCGATCTGTCTGACACGGCGGCCATAGACGATGCGCTGGCCCAGGTGCTGGCGGCCTGCGGGCAGGTCGATATCCTGGTGAACAATGCCGGCATCATTCGCCGTGCGGATGCGCTGGACTTTACGGAAGAGGACTGGGATGCGGTGATGAACACCAACCTCAAAAGCCTGTTCTTTCTGTCGCAGGCTGTGGCGCGCCATATGCTGGACTGTGCCGCGCAGCAAGGCGCGCAGTGGCAGGGCGGCAAGATCATCCACATTGCATCGCTGCTGTCGTTCCAGGGCGGGGTGCGTGTGCCGTCATACACAGCAGCCAAGAGCGGTGTGCTGGGTTTGACCCGGCTGATGGCCAATGAATGGGCCGGCAAGGGCATCAATGTGAATGCGATCGCGCCCGGCTATATCGAGACCAACAACACCGAGGCGCTGCGCCAGGATGCAGGCCGCGCCGGTGAGATCCTGCAGCGCATCCCCGCCGGGCGCTGGGGGCAGCCGGCAGACCTGGGTGGCGCGGCGGTTTTTCTGGCCTCCAGCGCGGCCGACTATGTGCATGGCCATACCTTGGCCGTCGATGGCGGCTGGCTGGCCCGATAATCGAGGCCATCCACCACAGCCCAACACAGAAGGACGGACCGATGAGCGAGAGCCCCGCAGCCCTGGACAAGACCGACACCGTCGCCGCGGTGGAGAAAGCCTTTGCCATTCTGGAATGCCTGGGCAACCAGCGCGATGTCAGCGTGACCGCGCTGGCCCAGCAGCTGGCGCTGTCCAAGTCCTCCGTGCACCGGCTGCTGCAAACCTTGAAGGCGCTGGGCTATGTGGCGCAGGATGGCGAGTCCGAGCTGTACCGCGCCACCTTGCGGCTGTTTGAGCTAGGCGGCAAGGCGCTGGAGAACACCGACCTGGTGCGCGAGGCCGATGAGGAGATGCGCCGCCTGGGGGCGCTGACCCGCGAGACCATCCACCTGGGCGCGCTCGATGAGGACGCGATCATCTACATCCACAAGATCGAATCGGATTTTGGGCTGCGCATGCAGTCGCGCATTGGCCGGCGCAAGCCCTTGCACAGCACTGCCATTGGCAAGGTGCTGCTGGCCTTCATGCCGGCCGAGCAGGCGCGGGCGCTGCTGTCGTCGCAGCCGCTCAAGCTGTTCACGCCCCGCACCTTGAGCTCCGTCGATGCCGTGATGGACATCCTGCCCCGCGTGCGTGCGCAGGAGGTGGCCGAGGACGACGAGGAGGCCGAGCCCGGCCTGCGCTGCATTGCGGTGCCGGTGTTTGACCGCTTTGGCCATGTGATTGCTGCGCTGTCGGTGTCTTTCCCGGTCATGCGCTGCGGCGCAGATACGCCGCATTACTACCGCACACTGCTGAAAACGGCCAGTGCGGCGATCTCGCAAAAGATGGGCTGGCATGCGCCGGCTGTGGCTAAAGATGCAGAAGGCGAGCCGATCAGCACAGGCGACGCGCCGCTTTAACGCGGCTCGCGCTGCCTGGGTTCAGCCGGGCACCAAGCGGGTATCAAGCTGGCATCAGGCAGATGCCAGCACAAAATCGCCAGGCGCGTAGCGCGCGCTGGTATCCATGCGCACCTGGCGCAGCGCAGCCGTTTGCTGGTGCGCATCGTACAGCCCTTCGGCGGCATAGTTGATCAGCAGGCTGCGGCGGTGCGCGCCGCTGGGGTTGAGGCTGGCGGCATGCAGCAAGTCGACATCAAACACCAGAATATCGCCGGCCTGGCCGGCGATCTGAATCGCCTGCGATTCGTCATGCTCGCTGCGCGCAGCTTCTTCTGCGTTGGGGCGGTGGCTGGCCGGGATCAAGCGGGTGGCGCCGTTGTCCGGCCCAAAGTCATCCAAAAAGGCCAGCGCGCCCACAGTGTCGCCCGGCCGTTGGTTGGACAAGTCACGGTGCAGGCGCTGGTAGCCGCCACCGCCAATCGGCTCACGCCCTTCAACCTGCGACAGAAAAAAGCGCTCGCCAATCAGCACGCCCGCTGCGGCCAATAGCTGCGGCAGCTGGCACACGGCGAGTATCTGGGGGTTGTCATCGACCAGTGCATGGCGCCAATCCCAGCCCCGGGGCACGGGCCAGTGGCTGGTGATGCCCGCATCAAAGGCCTCGCGCAAACCCGGCAACCAGGCGACTGGGATGGCCTGGCGCAGCAGCACATAGCCGTCGTGCTGGAGCTGTTCGCATGCGTCCATGGTCTGCCTTTCAAGCTGCGCGGTCGGGTGGGGAAGGGGCAGCAGGCAGTATAGCCAGTGGAGCCGGGGTGTGGCCTGGGGTGCCGGGCGCGCGCAGTGGCAGGGATGCGGCCATGCAGTCGATAAACACCCGCAGCCTCGGTGCCAGCTGTTTGCTCGATGACCAGAGCAGCCGAAAGCTGCCTTCATGGACCACCTGTGCGTCCAGCACAGTCACCAGCTGGCCGCGTGCGATGGCAGCGCGCACCATAAAGTCCGGCAGGCAGGTAATGCCCAGGCCCGCAATGGCCGCTTCCATCAGCGCCGATGTGGTGGTGCAGACCATGGACGTGGGCAAGCTCCAGGCGGCAGCGCCGGCGTCGGCGCGCAGCGGCCAGGGCTCCAACTTGCCGCTGCTGGGAAAGCGGTGCTGCAGGCAGGCATGGGTGGCCAGGTTGGCCGGCTGCTGGGGCGTGCCACGCGCTGCGAGATAGCTGGGGGCGGCCACCAGCTGCAGCGCAAAGCTGCCCAGCACCCGCGACACCAGCCGCGAATCGGCGGCCTCTCCAGTGCGCATCACCACATCAAAACCTTCCTCGATCACATCGACCAGCCGGTCGCTGAAATCCAGGTCCAGGGTAATGGCCGGGTAGCGCTGCATAAAAGCCGTGAGCGCAGGCATGACCAGCGCATCGACCTGCGGCAGGCTCACCCGCAAGCGCCCGCGCGGGGACTGCCAGGTCTCGGACAGCTCCAGCTCTGCGGCCTCGACCTCGCACAGAATGCGGCGACAGCGCTCCAGGAACAGCGCGCCTTCGGCTGTCAACGTCATGCTGCGGGTGCTGCGGTGGAACAGCCGCACGCCCAGGCGCGTCTCCAGCCGGCAAATGCTTTTGCCCACGGCCGATGCAGAAACGCCCAGCACGCGCCCGGCTGCCGAATAGCTGCGTGCATCGGCCGCTTGCACAAAGACGGCGATACCACTCAATGCGTCGATGGTGGATGTTGCTCCTGTCGCTGGTTGATTGCGGACAATTTGTCCGATATGTTTTGAATCTCGGCATTATTGTCTTGCACAGGCAATCCTTGCACCATGGCGGCTCATTGTTTTTCATTCGCCCCAGGCCTGCCAGCCCGCTGGCCAGCGCGGGCTTGTACAGGACTTTCCGGTTGTGCCATGGCAGATTCTTCTTCGCTTTCCTCCCATCCATCCCCCCATCTTGAACCCAGCTGCCCACCCCAGCGCGGCGGCCTGCCGCTCGCATCGCTGCTGGCGCTCGCACTGGCGGGCTTTGTCACCATCCTGACGGAGGCCTTGCCCGCCGGTTTGCTGCCGCAGATCAGTGCCGGGCTTGGGGTGTCGCAGGCGATGGCCGGGCAGCTGGTCAGCCTGTATGCGATCGGCTCCTTGGTGGCGGCGATACCGCTGACGGCGGCCACTCAGCGCATGCGCCGCAAGCCTTTGCTGCTGGCGGCCTTGGCAGGATTTGTGCTGGCCAACAGCATCACCACGGTGTCGGGCAGCTACGCGCTCACCTTGCTGGCCCGCTTTGTTGCCGGGGTGGCGGCAGGTCTGCTCTGGGCCTTGCTGGCCGGTTATGCCACGCGCATGGTGCCGCCACACCATAGCGGGCGCGCCATTGCGATGGCGATGCTGGGCGCGCCGCTGGCGCTGTCGCTGGGACTGCCACTGGGCACCTGGATGGGGCAGCACCTGGGCTGGCGCCTGTGCTTTGGCAGCATGAGTGTGCTGGCGCTGCTGCTGATGGCCTGGGTGCAGCTGCGCCTGCCCGATTTTGCCGGCCAGCCCGCCGGCCAGTCCTTTGGGCTGGGCCAAGTGTTCCGCCTGCCTGGGGTGCGGCCGGTGCTGCTGGTGGTCTTGGCCTATGTGCTGGCGCACAACCTGCTCTACACCTATATCGCGCCTTTGCTGGCCCCTGCCAACCTGGGCGCACAGATCGACCGGGTGCTGCTGGTGTTTGGGCTGATGTCGGTGATGGGCATCTGGATCACCGGCCTGCTGATTGACCGCCATCTGCGTGCGCTGACGCTGGCGAGCACGGGGCTGTTTCTGCTCGGCGCCGTGTTGCTGGCGCTCGCGATGGAGCAGCCTGCGGCCGTTTATCTGGCCGTGGCCGTCTGGGGCCTGGGCTTTGGTGGGCTGCCGCCGCTGCTGCAAACGGCCTTGGCCAAGAGCGCCGGGCCAGCCGCCGATGTGGCGCAGTCGATGCTGGTGACGTCTTGGAACCTGGCGATTGCCGGGGGCGGCATGGCCGGTGGCGTATTGCTGGCCCAGTGGGGCGTGGCGGCCTTCTCGCCAGCGGTAGTCCTGCTGATGCTGCTGAGCCTGGCAGTGGTGCTGATGGCCAAGCGCCATGGCTTTGCAACGGCCTAGCCCTGACAGCGCTACGCATGGAAAAAGGCGCTGAGATGTGACCCTCAGCGCCTGGATTTTGGAACCTGAACCGGCTTAGAAGCTGGCCGTCAAGGTTGCAAAGAAACGGCGGCCGGGCAGGTAGAAATTGTTGCCCACATCGCGGTTGCCGCTGGCATGGCGGTCAAACAGGTTCTTCACGCCAGCGTTGATGCGCAGCGCCTGGTTGATGCGGTAGTTGGCAGCCAGGTCGTACAGCACATAGCTGTTCTGGATGCGCTGCTCGCCAAAGTTGGAATTGTCGGCCAGGCGCTGGGCCAGGCCCATTTGCTTGCCCACCAGCTCGGCGCCCAGGCTTAGGCCCAGGGCAGTATTGACCTGCCAGTCCAGCACCGAGGAGCCGCTCCATTTGGAGACGGTGGTCAGCGCCACGCCGGTGGTCTTGTTCTCGGCCTTGAGCATATGGGTCAGGCTGTTGTTCCAGGTGATGCTGCGGCTCAGCGGCACGCGCAGGTTGCCTTCGAGCCCGCGTGTGATGGCCGCGTCGATGTTCACATACTGGGCCCAGTAGTTGCTGCCGCCCGGCAAGTAGCCAATGCCTTGCGAATCGATCTTGTCCTTGAAATCGGTGTTGAAGAAGGTCAGGCCCGCTTGCCAGCCTTCATGCTCCCAGGCGGCGCCAAACTCCCAGTTCTGCGAGGTCTCGGGCTTGAGGTCGGAGTTGCCCCGGATGCTGCAACCGCCGCCGGTGTAGCCGGCAAAGCCGCAGCCCGCGCCTTGCGACTGGCTCACAAAGTTCTCGTTCGACTGGCGCAGGTTGGGCGCGCGGAAACCTTCGGAGTAGCCGCCACGCAAGGTCCAGGCAGCGCTGGGGTGGTAGACCAGGTAGGCGCGCGGGCTCACGTGAGAGCCATAGTCGTCATGGCGGTCACCGCGCAAGCCCAGTGTCAAGGTCAGGTTGTCGCGCAAAAAGATCTGGTCTTCGACAAACAGCGCCTGCGACTTGGCCTGCTTAAAGCTGAGGCCGACCACGCCCGCCTCATTGGCAACTGAGCCCACCGAGTTCGGGTTGTCCAGCTCCTGGCGCTGCCACTGCCCGCCCACGGTCAGCATCTGGTCAAAGCCCCATTTGAAGGGCATGGTCACCGAGCCGTCGAGGATCAGGTCTTCCGAGACCGAATGCGTGCTGTAGGTCTGGGTGGGAGTGCCGCCGGGCACGGGCACCAACTGGCCGTTTTCAATGCGCGGGGCGGTCGTCTCGTTGCTGTACTTGCTGTGGCTGAGCGAGAGCTTGGAGCTGCCAAAGCTGTACTTGCCCTGGTGGGTCAGGCTGGTGCTTTCGCGCTCCATGTTCGATGGACCACGGGTTGTGGCAGCCGCTGCAAAGCCGCCGGGGTTGCTGGTGGAGGGCGAGGGGCCGCCCAGGGTCTTCCACTCGGCGCGCTGCACATCCAGGCTCAGCTTGTGGCTGTCGTTGATGTCCCAATCGAGGCGCGCACCAAGCGACTGGCGCTTGGCGCCTTCACGCCCGCCGCCCCAGCGGAAGGCCGTGGTGCCGTCTTCCAGGCCACTGTCTGCCTGGCGGTAGGTTTGCTGGCCATTGAGCTGCAGCTTGAAGCCATGGCCCAGCGGGCCGCTGATGTTGAATCCACCGCTGTAGTCATTGCCACGGATGGATTCGGGATTGATCTCGGCACCGGCCGAGACCTGGCCGCCCCATGTGTCGCCGCCTTTTTTGGTGATGATGTTGATCACGCCACCCATTGCGTCCGAGCCGTAGAGCGAGGACATGGGGCCGCGCACCACTTCGATGCGCTCGATCGCCTCGGGCGCAATCCAGTTGAGTTCATTGCGGGAGTAGCGGTCAAAGGTCTCGCTGGAGCTGCCCACGCGCACGCCATCCACCAGGATCAGGGTGTACTGCTGGGGCAGGCCACGGATCTGGATGCTGGTGCCGCCATCGGGCGTGGTGGCTTGCGTGAGGCCCGGCACGCGGCGCAGCACCTCGTTCAAATCCGTGGCTGGCACGCGCGCTATGTCTTCTGCGGTCAGCACCGTGAGGCTGGCCGGCGCATCCTTGACGGCCGTGGCCGTCGCAGCCGCCGTCACGGTGATCGTGTCCAGCGTGGTGCCGGGCTCCGTGTTGCTTTGCGCCAATGCGGCCGATGACAGGCACAGGCCTGCGGCCAGCGCAATGGGAAGAAGGGGGAATGAAGCAGCGGGATGGGACATGACAACAAGCAGATGCGGTAAGACGGCCTGCAGGCGGCGCAGCCGCGGGCATTGCCGGGCGGGCCAAGGGTATGCAGAGCGGAGCTGGCTGGCGTGGACGCGGCGCAGAGCCGATCACGCTGGCTGGGTGAGCAAATGAATTCGCAATCAGAATCATTTGCGATGCATGTGGCTGGCGTTTGCCTGTTTGTGTCAGTTTGTGACTTTACGTGCTGTTAGATTGAGGACAGGCAGCGTGTGCTTCATCTGCGGGGCTGCTGCTCGCGAAAAAAAACGGAAACGCCCCCACAGCGTTGCTGAAGGGGCGTGACGGGCAAGAAGGTGCCGACGTTACACAGAACCCTGAGACCGCACTTTGCGCGCTCCCAAGGCCGCCAGCAATCCGCCCAAGGCCAACAAAGCCCACGGAGCATCTGCGGGCACAGGGGTAGGCGCTGCCGGCTCGGGCGTGACAGGCTTGACGACGGTGATGCTGGCCGATGCCGCGCATTGAGCGGCAGCCGCGCCCCCAGACGCTGCAGAGCACTGTGTGGTTGTGGCGTATGGCGTCGCTTGGACCGTGTTCGTCAGCGAGCCTGGCGTTGCATTGGCGTTAACGCTGGCTTGGAGGGTGAACGTCAGCTGTCCGCCAGCCCCTCCTGCTGTCGCGGCGGGTGGCAAAGCCAGATTGCTGAGGTTGAGAGGACCGGTGCCGCTGCTGGGGACAGGGCAGCTCGCCCCATTGACTGCCGTGCAGGCCCATGCGTTCAGGGTGATATCAGCGGGTGGGGTGTCTGTCAGTTGCGCAACAGTGGCATCTTGCGAGCCTTGGTTGGTCAGCACAATATCGTAGCTGAATGTGCCGCCTACGTTGACTTGGCTCGCACTGGCGGTTTTGGTGATGTCGACCGTCGTGGGATTGCACACAGCCGTGGGCTCAGCCTGCACCAGCAAACCGGTCACCCAGCCATAGTCCAGAACCTGAAAAACGATTTCGTTCAAGCCGGGTTTCCAGTCCTGCGTCAAGGTGCGCGAGACGGGTGGCGTGGAAAATGTCGAGCCCGGGCTGATGACCGGTGCGTAAGTGCTTTGGGCGACGCCGTTGACATAGATCTCTGTCGCGACATCATCCACCAGGTAGGACAACTGCACCGACAGATCCGCCGGATTGACCGCAGGGTCCAGGTTGAACTGGTACCGGTAATAGCCCCAGCGTTGGGAGGCCGCACCACTAAAGCCCATTGGCGAAACCCAATTGGCATTGGCGTAGGGCGACGTGCTCCAGGGCGATGTCCAATAGACCGTGAGGGGCCCCCAGCTGGCTTCAGGTATTGCGCTCAACGCGATCGAAGGGTTGGTGACCGGCCTGCCTGCAAACGCGAATTTCCACGATGGCTCTGCGGCGCCTTGGGCCAAAGCGCCACCGGTTGACGCGTCATGTCCAGTGCTAAAAGCGTCCGATGACGAACTGCATGACACCGTGGGCAGTGCCGCTTGTGCCTGCACGTTGAATGACGACAACAGCCCAGCAAACGCAATGAACAGTCCGGTTGCCGAGGGGAGCACAGCTGCATGGATACCCTTACCCCCGGGCATGTTTGAAGAAACGTGGAACTTCACAATATGACTTTCTGTTGGAATATCTACGCGATGCGCAACCGTATGACTAAGCGGCGCGCTTGGCGGTCGAGATTCTAGGCTTCTAGGTGCCCAGAGATCGTGTATTGAACTTTGTTGTCACTCGTCTGCTTATTGTAATGATGGTGACAAAATGTGTCCATTGTCTGTTTGGTTCCTTGATGGCTGTTGTGCTCTTAAATGAACAGCATTAAGGCCAAATACGTGGGGCGCATTCGGTGGACATAGAAGAGAAGACAGCAGACTGCCTGGGATAGTGTGTGCTCTA